>JAUXUZ010000176.1 GCA_030680655.1 Phycisphaerales bacterium | reverse complement strand
CGCCGTCAACATCCATGACGATCAAGTCGATGCCGGTTGAGGGGGTGACTGGCACGCTACTCCTTCACCAGCCGCATGGCGATCAGGTCCTGAACATCCAGCAGGCCGACAGGCCTGCCCCCGTCGTCAACAACCGGCACCTCGTCGCGCCGGAACTCGCGCACCATCCGCACCGCGTCACGCACCAGCGCGCTCGCCGGCAGCGTGCCGGGGTTGCGGGTCATCACCTCGCACACGGGCCTGTCCAGCGCCCCGCGGTCGCGCTCAACAAGCCGGCGCAGGTCGCCGTCGGTGAAGAGCCCGGTGAGACGGCCCGACGCGCGGTCCACCAGCAGCATCGCGCCCGGCCGGCGCAGCGGCGCTGCGACACCGGCCGCGGCTTTGGGGGGCTCACTCTGCCGCAGCGCATCCGAAACGGCGACATCGTCGGCAACGGTAAAGAGGCTCCTGCCGGCAACAAAGCGCACGATGTCCATCACCGGCTTGCTGAGTTCACCCAGCGAGCCGCCAGGGTGACGCCGGTGGAAGTCGTCAACGCGCCCAAGCCGCCGCGCTGCGCACTCGGCCAGCGCATCGCCCAGCACGAGCGTCGCGGTCGTGCTCGCCATCGGCGCGGGCGACAGGCCCGCCGCCTGCGTCCCCTCCTCAACACGCCCGATGAAGAGCGCAACATCGCTCGCGCGGGCGAGCGCCGAGTCGGGCGCGTCCGGCGTCGCCGGCCCGGCGGTGATCGAGATCACCTCCACGCCGTCCTGCCGGAGAATGCTCGCCAGGGTCACGACCTCTTCTGTCTCTCCGCTGTAGCTCAGCGCGATCGCCACGTCGCGCCGGCGGAAGTTGCCAAGGTCGCCGTGCGCCGCCTCGGTCGGGTGCACAAAGTGGCTCGGGATGCCCAGGCTCGCCAGGGTGGCGCTGATCTTGGCGCCGATCAGCCCGCTCTTGCCAAGGCCCGTCACCAGCACAGTGCCGCCGTCGGTTGCGCACTGGGCGATCGCGTCGATCGCGCGGTGGAACGCCGGAGAGAGTTGTGCCTCAAGGCCGGCAACGGCCGCGGCCTGATAGGCGATCACCTGGCGCGCAGTCGCCGCCTCAGCAGCGTTCTGCCCATGGGCGGAGGGGGTGCCGTTCCCGTCGGCAACGCTGCCGGGAAGTGGTTGGGTGCGACTCGCATCGGCCATCGGGAAACAATACACTTGCCGCGGGCCGGTGTGGCTTGGAAAGCCGCCCGAGAGCCCGCAAACTGACCCCCTTTGCCCGGCACGGAGGCCGCCCGATGACCACGACCACCCCACCCCAGCACGCGCAAGCGGTGGCCGTCGGCGGGCACGGCGCGACCGAGGCCGGCGCCGGGACCGGCGGTGGCGGCGCCGACTACACCGTCTCGCTCGACGCCTTCCAGGGCCCCCTCGACCTGCTGCTCTTCCTCATCCGCCGCGCAGAGGTCGATATCCACGACATCCCCGTCGGCACCATCACCGACCAGTACATGGCCTACCTGAAGCAACTCGTGCGCATCGACATCGAAGAAGCGGGCGAGTTCCTGGTGATGGCCGCGACGCTGATGGAAGTGAAGTCGCGCATGCTCGCCCCCAAGCCCGAGGTTGACGAGGCCGCCCCCGATGCGCCCCTCGCCGCCGTCGCCGCCGAAGACCCGCGAGCCGATCTTGTACGTCAGCTCCTGGCATACAAGAAGTTTCGCGACGCCGCCAGCGCCCTCGAAGACCGCATGGTGCTCTGGGAAGCTCGCCTCCCCGGCGCGGCCGCGGGCGTTCCTGATGCGCCGGTGGTAGAAGCAGATGAAGACGCCGCCGTCGAGATCGACGACTTGGACCTGATCGACCTCGTCGAGGCCTTCGCGAAGATCATCGAGACCGTTGACCTCTCGCGCGTCGGTGAACACACCGTCAAGGATGACGAGACACCCATCGAGATCCACGCCGAGGACATCATGGACCGGCTCGGGCGCGACGGCGAGGACGTCGTCGCCCCCATGCAGGACGGCTCACCCGGCCCGACGCTCCGCGGCCTCTCGCTCCGCCGCATGTTCATCGGGCGCACCCGTCCCGAAGCCGTCGGCCTCTTTCTCGCGATGCTGGAATTGATGAAGCAGCAGCGGCTCGTCGCGTGGCAGGACGCTTCCAACCCTGGCGTCGAAGGGATCTACCTCGCCATCAAGCCCGCGGCGTAACAAGCACTTCTCCCAGCTCCGCTGGGAGAAGGTGGCCGAGGCCCTGCGAGGCCGGATGAGGGTGCATTTTTTCGGCGCTGGCGAGATGCGTCCGCACGACGCCCGCCCGCGGCGCCTCCACCCATACGCTCGTGCATGATCGAAGGCCACCCCCCGGTCCGCTACCGCGTCACCCTCCTCCGCGCCGGCCAACTCCTGCTCGACGCCGGCTGCATGCTCGGGTTGATCCCCAAGGTGGTCTGGTCCAAGAGCGTCCCGGTCGACGAGAAGAACCGCATGACGCTCGGGCACAACTGCCTGCTGCTGGAACGCCTCGACGACGCCAAGGGCCCAAAGCTCGTGCTGATCGAGAGCGGCTCGGGCGACAAACTCGACGACAAGAGCCGCGCGATCTTCGGGCTCGACGGGCGCACCGTGCTGACCGCCCTGCAGGAGGTCGGCTGCAACCCCGCCGATATCGGCGCCGCGGTGCCGACGCACCTGCACTTTGACCACGCCGGCGGGCTCACGCGCCTCGCCCGCGCCGGCGAAAAGCCCGACTGGGTCGGGCCCGCGCAGTCGATGGGCGCCCCGCGCGGCGACCACGGCGTGGTGCGGTCGTTCCCAAACGCCGAGGTCATCGTGCAGCAGCGCGAGTGGGCCGATGCGCTCAACAACACCAGCGTGATGACCAAGACCTACTTCCCCGACAACCTCGAGCCGCTCCGCGACCGGCTGCGACTGGTCGATGCGCCGCCCCCCTTCGGCCCGGGCGTGGTGCCGCTGCGAGACGATGCGCCGATGGCGCAGGAGTGCCGCGAGCGCGAGGTGTTGCCGGGCATCTTCGTTTTCCGCACGCCCGGTCACACATGGGGACAGCAGGCGGTGCGCTTCGTTGACGAGAAGGGACGCAGCATCGTCTTTACGCCCGATGTACTCCCGAGCCGCCACCACGTCGGCGCGGCCTACAACCTCGCCTACGACGTGGACCCGTACATGAGCACGATGACCCGCACCTGGCTCCTGAACGAAGCCGCCGACCGCGCCTGGGTGCTCGCCCTCGACCACGAGGCCGGGCACCCGTTCTTCAGCGTGAAGCGCAACGACAAGGGATGGTTCGATCTCGTCGAGGCGTGAGGCTTGGAGGCTCTGCGCAGGCCAAAGAGCGTGCCCAGTGCCGGGTGCCACAGACTCCTGCTCTGAGGAGTCTGTGCAAAGCGCCCGTCGCGTCAACCTGCTCAACCCTTGGTGTGCTACAGACTCCTGCCCTGAGGAGTCTGTGTCCACAGCCAGGCAAACTTCGCCACCGTGCGAACCCGACCTTAGCGAGCAGGTCGCGGATCATGCGCGCCGCTCGCCAGCATGCTCACGACCACCTGCCGTTGGCGTTCGCTCTTTGGCTCGCTCGGCGGCGCCTCTTCTGTGGCGACTGACCGCGGCGCCACGCCCGATTCAGCGGCGAGAATCAACGCCAGCCGCGCGGTGCCGGCTTCGGCCGGCGCCCGCCCGACGATCCGCGCCATCGCATCGGCGATCTGCACCGCGTTGCGTCGCTTCGCGAACCGCTCCCGGGCCGCGGCGTCTGGCCGTTGGGGTGTGGGGGGCGGCGCAATGAACTTGTACGCGTCCGAAGAGCGAGGCTGCGGGGCATGGTTGTGAGCGATTGGTGACACGGTGCGGCTCCTTGTGGGGAGGAATGAAGTGTGCACGGAAAAAGACAACCGGCCGGCCCTGCGTGCAGGGCCTTGCGGCTACATCCAGTCAGATATGCGTGGCGGGCCTCCGGCCCGGGCGAAGCTGTTTCTTCGTTCAGCCGCGGGCGCTCGATGCGGCCACGGTACAAATCGGAACGAAAAGACAGCTCAGCGCGATCTCGATCTCCATCTGCACGCCGCGGACGGATCATCCGTTCGCAACGCGTCTGCCCCTATCTTCGAGGCGCTGTGTGA
Organism: Phycisphaerales bacterium; assembly: GCA_030680655.1. Lineage (GTDB taxonomy): Bacteria > Planctomycetota > Phycisphaerae > Phycisphaerales > UBA1924 > JAJTGZ01. The sequence continues at coordinate 1,288 of JAUXUZ010000176.1, read as the reverse complement.
GTTTACCGTGAAGCCAGCGTGCATCAACAGGCACAGTGGCAAAACAGAACGGTTCGGGTGATAACCCCGCATCTCTTCAAGCGATTGATCACCGCGGGCACACAGTCTGCACACATTGTCCGCGGTGCCGCGCCAACGCCGCACGCAGATTGGGGGTTTGGGGAACACACGCAGCGCCGCGTACACGCGACGACAACCGCTCTAAATGGTGCGCGGCGAGCGCGACCGCCTCGCGTCAACACGCGTGAACGCTCACTTCTTCTTGTCGTCGCCGCCCGGGAACACGCCCTTGAGCGCGTCACCGATCCCCTTCGCCGCCTCTTCCACGCCCTTCTTCACCTCGTCGCCAACCTTGCCGGCAAAGACCTCCGCGCCACCCTTCATCAGCGTGTCGAGGCTCGCGATCGATGTCAGCTTGCCCCGCAGGTCCCCCAGCAGATCACCCGGGATCTGTCCACCCCCTCTCTCCGCCGCCGCCGCGAGCACCGCCTTGACCACGATGCCAGTCAACTGCGACATCGTCACCCCGCTGCCGCCGACGCCCTCACCGGTGCGCCCCACATCCTTGAGCTCGATCCGGTCGATCGGGATCGTCACGTTCGTGAACTTGCCCACGGTCTCGCCGAACGCCCCCGGCAGCGCCGGGCCCGTCATGGTGATGTGCACCTTGATGTTCGAGAGCGTCAGCTGCCTGATGACGAACTTCTTCTCGCTCGGCTCCGCCGGTGGGGGCGTGCTTCCTCCGCCGCCAGTCGCCCTCGCCAGGTTGTCCAGAATCGCCCCGTAGTTGGTCGCGCCCCCCTTCCGTTCGATGTTCGCGTCAAGCCCATCGAGCGTCAGCGTGCTGATCTCAACCGTCGGCTGGCGCAGCGTGGACAGGCTCACCGCGGTCTCGCCGGTCCCAAGCGTCAGGAAGTGGGGCGAGGCGAACGCGCCCGCCTTCGGGTTGGCGACCTTCAGCCCGCTCATCGAAAACTCCCCCTTGAACACCCCGACGCTGACACTCGAGACCGAGGTGTCCGTCCCCAGCGCGTAGCTGCCCCCCTTCTCGATCGCGCGCTTGGCGATCGCATCGATCGACAGGAACGCAACCACCAGCGCCACCACGATCAGCACGGCGACGGCGGCAACGGCCAGCAGGAGCTTCTTGATCATCCCAAATAGTAAGTCCCGCCGTTCGCCAGTCTGCCGCTGGCACGCACAGGCCACTCGCCGGGCCGCACCGGCGTCAGGACGCTCCAGTGGCCCCTGCAGCGCGTGGAGTTTGGCATCGCGACCACCCCCCGCT
>JAUXUZ010000169.1 GCA_030680655.1 Phycisphaerales bacterium | reverse complement strand
GCGCGACTCGCGCGCCCAGGCGTCGATCGCCGGAGAGTCGAGCGGCCTGTAGATCGCGTGGACCTTGAAGCCGAGCATCGACAGCATCGTGCCGCAGACCTCCCAGTTGCCCACGTGCCCGGTGACCACGATGCACGGGCGCCCCCGCAGAAGCGCCCGCACGGCCGGCCCGAGGTCCGTCATCTGCGCCCGCTCGGCCCACCCTTCATTACTCATCAGGCGGGGCATCAGCGCCAGCTCTGCGCCGAGCATCGCCAGGTGCTCGTAGCCCCGCAACGCGTACTCGCGCCTGCGGGCTTCGTCCCAGTCGGGAAACGCCTGTACAAGGTGCGCGATCGCTCGGTCGAGCCGCTTCCGGTTGAAGGGCGCTCCCGCGAACGCACGGCCGAGTCGCGCACACCCGGCCAGCGTTGTGTCCGGCTCGGCGACGGTCCCGAGGGTGATGGCCCCGCGCACCGCGGCGAAGAGCGCACGGTCTTTGACTTTCGAGATGATCGAGCGGGCGGGCACGCGCTGAACCTTAGCGGGTGGGCGGCGCTGACTCCCGGCCTCGACCTCGCGGGCGTGGTCAGTTCTGCCCGAACGACACCCAACTGCTCGCCTCAGTCAGCTGCGGGTTCTCGCGCAGCTCGGCGTCAACGGCGTTGGCGTAACTGCTCCACTGGAACGTCAGCCACGCCATCGTCAGGCAGCACAGCCACGTTCCGATCTCGGCGCTGGCCCGCTTCTTGAACGCGAAGAGGATGCAGCACGTAAACGCGACCAAACCGATCTTCCACACCCCCAGCAGCCAAGGGCAGCCCAGCGACATCACCCAGCGCGCGATCGGGTTCCCCTCGGACATCCCGCCGTTTTGCAGGTAGGAGAGTGTCAGGTACAAGTCCGCAACGCTCACCAACGCCACCATGGCGAGCAGGGTCACAACACGCCACTCACGCGGCGTCCATCGGGTCGGCCCGCTCAGGCGACGGGGAAAGCCCGCGGCCGGAGCCTGGAACACGCCGGTTCCACTTTGCGGATCAACCTGGGTGGGGATTGCGGACATTGTGCCTCGACAACGCGACCTGCGACGGACCCTCAGTTCGGCGAGGCGTAACCCCGACTGAAGCACGCGGCTGTTTTTGCGCCCCGTACACTCTCACAATCCAGATTCGGACCTCATCGCCCGACTCGTCCGCCTACCCGATACGACCGAAAGAGTCGACATGGCCACACGACCGGCCTGGCAACCCACCCCGCCGTTCCGCGCGACGCTGCTCGCCGCGGCGGTGGCCCTTCTGACAGCCGGCGGGACCGCTTGGGGCCAGTTCGGAGCCGAGCCAAAGACCGAGAACCCGGTGTTCGTTGATGAAGCGCCGGCGGCCGCCGAAGCGCTGGCGCGAGCCGCCGAGCACGTGGCCGCGGCGAACCTGGCGCAGGCTGCGCAGACGATCCAGAAGCTCCTGGACGACCACGCGGATCAGTTCGCGGTGTCGGCCCATGACCCGAACCTGTTCGAGCCGGCGCGTCGGCGGGCGCACGCGATCCTGCGGGCGAGCCCCGCGTTGCTTGTGAGCTACCGCGAGATCGCCGGTCCGAGCGCGCGGCAACTGCTCGACGCGGGGCGGATCGACGAGGTTGTACGCACGCGCTTCATGACGCACGAGGGCCTGACGGCGGCCCTCCGCCTCGCCCGCCAGCGGGTGCTCGACGGGCAGTTCGACAGCGCCGCGATGACGGTGCTCGAACTGGTTGACCATCCAGACAGGGCCGCGGAGGGCGCGCGGGTGGCCGAGATCGCCGCGCTGGTCGCCCGCTATCAGACGCGGGGCGTCGTCCGCTTCAGGCTCGGGGCGCTCCTTGGTGAAGCGCCGATGCCCCCGCCCGAGCCGCCGGCACTGGCCGACGCTTCGCCGCCACCGTCGATGGGTTCCGGCTCGCGCGCCGGGCTCGTCGAAGACCTGGTCAACCAGCCGCTGGGCACCGGCGTGTTCGGTGACGCGTCACTCCCGATCCAGCCGCTCCGCAACTACGGCGACGAAGCCTCGCTGAGCCTGCTCCCTCCGTACGCGCGAGAGATGCGCTACTGGCCCGAGGTCGGCGAGCGGGCGGTCTACTTCAGCAACGGGCAGACCGTCACGGCCCTGGACCGCGTGTCGATGCGCCGCCTCTGGAGCGTTGACGCCGCCGACGCGATGAACCTCGGTGCCGACGAGCAAGACCGCACCACCAGCGGCCTGCGCAGGCCCTCGCAGAACACGTGGGAAGAAGTCGTACAGCCCGTGCTGACCGCCGGCCGCTCGATGCTGGTCGCGGTGGTCGGACGCGACTTTGACTCCGTCACAACCTCCGAAGGCGCTGAGCACATCGTGGGCTTCGACGCCGCCACCGGCGCCGTGCGGTACACCGTGCCGCTGCGTTCGCTGGATCGGCAACTGGCCGACTGCTACGCGCGTGGCCCGCTTGTCAGCGACGGGCGCGTGGTGGTCGTCACGCTGTTTAAGCGCCAGAACCAGCGCAGGCTGGTGGCGAGCGTGATGGCGGGTGTCGAAGCCACAACGGGCAGGCTGCTCTGGACACGCGTCGTCGGCTCCGCCGGCGTGCTGCCGTTCTACCGCGTCGCCGCACTCAACGACAACACCGTTGCCGGCAACGGCGTCGTCTACCGGTTTGACCGCCTGGGCGTTGTCGGCGCGTACACGATCGCCCAGGGCCGCCCGCTCTGGGTCCGGCGGCTGTCATCAAAGCTCATGCTCGACCAGCAGCAGGAACCCGAGCCGTGGCTGGTGCACGGGCCGCTGGTGACCGAGTTTGGGCTCTTCCTGCTCTCGCCCGACCACGACGAGGTGCTGGTGCTCGACCCCGAGACCGGCACGGTCACCGCGCGGAGGAGCGCAGCCGACCTGGGGGAGCCGGAGTACCTGGTAGCGACGCCGACGCACCTGGTCGCCGTCGGCAAGACCCAGCTCTCGACTGTCCGCCTCGATCAGCTCGACACCGGCGCACCAAAGCGGTCGGCACGCATCGGCGGCAAGACGGGCATCCGCGGGCGCGTGACCGTGGCCGCCTCTTCCGTGCTCGTGCCGACGGCGTCGGGCATCACGGTGATCGACCCCGAAGACCCCGCCAGAGCGTTCCGCACCGTTGCCCTCGATGCGCCCGGTTCACCGCTGTCGCTCCCCGAGGGGCTGTTCGTCGTTGACGATGCCCGCGCCCACATGTACTGCACGTGGGCCGTGGCCGCGGCACACCTGAAAGCCCAGGCCGCGGCCGCGCCGACCGACGCCGGCCCCGCGACCGAGCTGCTCGTTCAGGCCGAGCGTGCCGACAAGCCGGCGGAGATGCTCCCCGCCGCCGATACCGCGCTGGCGGCGCTGGCCCGACCGGCAGCGCCCGACGAGCGAGCGCCGCAGCGAGCGGCCGAGCACCGCGCCTCGATCGTGGCGACGCTGCTGCGCGCGGTGAACCGATCCATCGGCCAACCGGTCGACGTCGCCGGGGCGAGCCTCGACGAGCAAGCAGTTGACGGCGCACTGGAGCGGGCCGCCAGCGCCGCCCGCTCGCCCGGTGACCGTGTCGCCGTGCTGCTGACCCAGGGCGACGTGCTCGAGTCACGCGGCCGGTGGGCGGGGGCGGTCGCGGCCTACCAGAGCGTGCTGCTCGATGAGACCCTCGGCTCGGCCGCAGCGCCGGGCAGCCGGGGCGGGATGACGGCC
>JAUXUZ010000138.1 GCA_030680655.1 Phycisphaerales bacterium | reverse complement strand
CGTCACCACCACCACCATCTCGCAGCAGCAGCACGACGCCGCCCGCCGCCGCATCGACGCAGCCGGCCTCGCCCACCGCATCACCCTGGTCAAGGCCGATTACCGCGACTTGACCGGCTCGTTCGACAAACTCGTGAGCATCGAGATGGTCGAGGCCGTCGGGCGCGACAACATCACCCGGTTCTTCAAGACCTGCTCAGACAGGCTCAAGCCGCACGGCGCCGCCTTCATACAGGCGATCACCATCCGCGACCAGTACTTCCGCAGCGCCGCCCGCACCAGAGACTTCCTCAAGAAGTACATCTTCCCCGGCTCCTGCCTCCTCAGCTCAAACGCCATCCTCCAGGCCACCACGGCCGCCACCGACCTGCGTCTCTGGAGCATGACCGACATCGCCCCCCACTACGCAACCACGCTCCAGCATTGGCGCAGCGCCTTCAACAGCCGCCTCCCGCAAGTCAAGGCGCTCGGCTTCGACGACCGCTTCATCCGCATGTGGGACTTCTACTTCGCCTACTGCGAGGGCGCCTTCCGCGCTCGCCACGTCGGCGACGTGCAGATGCTCCTCACCAAGCCGCTCTGCCGCCTCGCCGCAACAGGGCTCGACTTCACCGCTCCGGCACCGGACGGAACAGACCCTCAACCGTCTCCACCCGCCCACACGCTACGAACACATACGCCAGCGTCGCGAGGTTCCCAAGCGTGACCAGCGCGACAAACCACAGCGCCGTGCGCCACACACTCCGCTCGCGGTACGCGATATACGCGGCGAACAGCCAGAGCCCCGTGTACACATCCAGCAGCGTCAGCGCCCCCCACCAGGTGTCGGTCGAAGCCAGCAGACCCGCCCAGATGTTCATCTCCAGCGACGAACGCACGATCATCGCCAGAAACACCACGATCCCAACCGCCGCGACCGCCCGAATCAGTTTGACAGCCTTCATGCTCAGCCTCCTTGTCCGCACCCCCAATTCCATCACCCGTTTCGGACGTTCACCCCAAGGGTTCACACAATGATCTGGACCGAACAGCTCCTCTGGTCAAGCGCCGTCGCGTTCGCCGTGATGATCGCCCTCTGGCTGATCCAGATCGCCACAGGCAAGGTCGCCGTCGTCGACGTCGGCTGGTCTGCGGTCATCGGCGGTTCGTTCGTCTTCTACGCCCTCACCGGAGACGGCAACCCGCAACGCCGCTGGATCGCCGCCGCCATGGGCGCGCTCTGGGCGCTCCGCCTCGGCTACCACATGCTCGTCAACCGCGTGCTCACAAGCCACGAAGACGGACGCTACAAGCAGTGGCGACAGGACTTCCCGCCCTCAAAGTTCCAAACCGTCATGCTCGCCTTCTTCGTCGCCCAGGCCGTCACCGTCCCACTCCTGGCCGCCCCCCACCTCATCAACGCCCACAACTCCGCTCCGCTCGGGCCGCTCGACTTCGCCGCC
>JAUXUZ010000156.1 GCA_030680655.1 Phycisphaerales bacterium | reverse complement strand
CCTGGCCTGCAAGCGCGCGCCGGTGTACCCGCACTCTTCCAAGAGCGGCTTCAGCGACGCGGCAGAATGGGCGGAAGGCGGCACGACGGCGGTTCTCCCCGTGAAATCGCCGGGAGCAGGGTTCAACGCGCCCCCTCCGTCGGCTTACAAGGGCATCGTACGGTATTCGGGCGGGTAAAGTGCGGCCTCACGGCCTCTTGTGGAAAAGATCTTGGCTTCTTCCATGCCGCCGGTGGCCTCTACAAGGGAGCATCCCTTCCTGCCCCACACCCACGCTCCTTAACAGTCGCGTCTCGTTGATCACGCCGCGACGGTGCCGGTCGCGACCTCAGACCAAGGCCCAACCTCCCCGCGCGTGTTGACCCAGCGGAGCATATAGGAAGCGGTCTTGCCACCCTCGGCGGGTTTGAAGTCGGTGCGGAGGGTGGTCTTGGTGGTGAGGGCGAGGAAGCGGTAGGCGGCGGGGTCCTGCGGCGCTGGTAAGCCCGGCGTGGTCAGGGCGAACCAGACCTCCGCGCCGGTGGTGCCGCGGGGTTTGCCGCGGCGTGTCGGTGTGGCCGAGTCGGTGAGGCGGAGCTGGTGGGTGAGGCGGCCGGCGGCGGCGACGCTGACTGCGGGGGCGGTGGCGGGGGGTGGCACGGGGGTGCGGCTGGTGTCGCGGATGCTGATGCCAAGCTCAGCGCGGTCGGCATCGGTGGTGGCGCTGAACGACTGCACGAAGTTGGTGATGGGGCGCACCTGGGCCTCCAGCGCTGCGCGGGCAGCGCGTTTGGCGGCGGCTGCGCTCTCGGCGGCGGCCTGCGCGGCGACGTGGCTGGGGTAGGCCGATTGCCACACCGCGGCGGCATCCTTGAGCGCATCGAGGTCGTTCTTGTCCAGCCCCTGCTCGGTCCAGAAGTCGTCCACCGCGGGGAGGAAGTTGGCGATCCACGATTCGAAGTCGCCATCGGGGCGGGGCATGTAATTGGTGTTGCGTGGGGGCATGTGCAAGGCTCCTTGGTGGCGCGCGGCCGGGTTACAGGCGGCCTGTAGCCGACTCCGATCGGCCGGTAACCGGCTCCACTTGAGCTGGAGCCGATTCCAGTTGGGCTGGAGCCGGTTACCGACGGGCTGGAGCCGATTCCAGACGGGCTGGAATCGATTACGGATGGGCTGGAGCCGGTTACAGGTGGGATGGAGCCGGGCGGGGAACATGCACGGAGGGGCGGAGACATCCAGCGGGCGGGCGCGGCGGGCGGGCGGGGGGAAGGGGGAGGGCGGCGCGGGGGAGCATCCTCAAAACACCCTAGTTTGGGATACTCGCACCCCCAGAACGGAATTGTGTCATTTCGACACCGCAGCGCTCGCTCACCAGAGGAAGGCCGGTGCCGCCGCGGGTGTTCCGCGGGGGGGCCGGTTGAGCTCGGCTTAAATGGAGTCTGAAATGTTGAGAAACCTTGTCGGTTCACGAGGACGGATGATCATGGCGCTCGCGGCGGGCGTTGTGCCACTGCTGGCCGGTCAGGCGCTGGCGCAAACACGGTGGGACATCGGCGGGTGGGACGGTTGGGCGAACCGGTTCTGCACGCGCGTCATGGTGAACAGCCAGGTCATCCCGCTTGACTGTGGCGACACCGCTCAGTTCCTGCAGAAGTGGTGGGTGCCGACGTTCGCGGGAGGCGGCGGCGGCAACTGCTGCTCATCGTTCTCGATCACGACGGGGACGAAGTGGAACATCGGCGTCGAGTCCTCATTCACAATCTGCGGCGCTGTCCAGAAGATCAAGGGCGACTTTGGGGGCGAGTGGTCGCTCTCGACTACCTACTCCGACCATATTCCCTGCGGGTGCGGGCAGATCATCTGGGAGCAGGACTATCTGACCTACAAGACCCGGCGGACATGGGCCGACTGCACCGGCTCCTGGAACGAGGACGCGGTGGTCATCAAGAAGATCCCCAACGGCGGCAGGTGGCGGCCCTACTACTACGCGCCTGCGACGCCGTGCCAAGGCTGCACGACGGCGAACACGCTCCCGGGGGTGCCCAACGCACCGGCCTACAACCCCAACCTCGTGCCTTCCGGTTTTCCCCTCCAGACGCCCGGCAACCTCCCGCAGCCGCCTTCCCGGCCCTGGAACCCCGAAGTTGACGGCACACCGGACTTTGACGGCCTGCTGCCCCCCAACGGAAAAGACAAGCAGGCGACGTTCTCGGTGGCGGAATCGTTCAAGGCGCGGAAGATCGAGTCGTCGATGGCGCTCACTCTGTACGAGTGCCGCATGATCGTGCTCGGCATCAGCGACCTGCGCGCCGCGCCGCATCTGCTGGGCGATCAGTCGTGGGTCCGCGTGGAGATCGCCGAGGGTGTTTCGATGCAGGGAGGGCTCTCCACGCTAGTGTCCGGGATTATCAAGTACGCCGACGGCATGGTGAACGGCAAGGACTACGGCGACTTCAACAAGGACGGCGTGCGTGACGCCACCGACTACTCGATGCTGCTGGACGCGATCCAAACGCCCTTGGATATGCCGGAGCAGCGTTGGTACGATCTCGATGGAGACGGCCTCGTTGACCAGAATGACGCGACGAAGTGGGCCGAGCTCTGCCTCCCCTGATGAACACTCCACACTCACAAACGTCATCAATGACGCCCCCGCCACCGCCCCGGAAGGCGCGGTGGCGGGTTACCGTTCGGTTGTTCATCGCCGTCTGGACGCTCGCCTTTGTGGCGTTCGCCGCTGTGGCCGCTATCCCCATCTTTAAGGCCCGGGCAGGGGCTCAATTGTGGCACTTTGACACCGATGCGAGCGGAGCGCTCTTCCCCGGCGTGCCAAGCAGCCCGATCCGTGCTGAGATGACGTCGCGATATGGGGAAGCAATCCTGCTCGGCCAGCCCGTGGCCACCTACATCGATTCACGCGTCGTGTGGGCGCCCTCGCGACCATCGGACGAGGCCCTCCGCGCCGTGTATGCAGGTCTGCTCCGCTCACAATGGGAGAGAACGGCGGCCGAATGGCGGGAAAACGACCTCGAGGGCCGGTTCACGCATCCTCCCGGCAAAACCTACCGGAGGTTGCAACTTCAGCGTGGGGCGTGGGTGGTGCCCGTTGCGGCCACCGTCACCGCCGCGCTGCTCACGCTGGCGTGGTCGCGTTTTTCAACGATGCGCCAAAAACGGAGGACCCAGCGCGGACACTGCCCCGGGTGCGGGTACGACCGGTCGACGCTCGATGCGTCGCGCCAGTGCCCCGAGTGCGGGCAGGTGCGAATGTGAAAAGATGAGGCCGACGCTGCGCGCTGTTGGCAGGGCCGCGCAGCGGTCTACAGCCGGAAGAAAGGGAGTCGGCCGCCGCGGCGGCCGATCAGCTTCACTTCCGGCCTTCGTGCGCTCCGCTCCCGAAGGCACGGGATCGTGCAACGGGCGGACGCGTCGGCCATCCGCACGCTCGCTCTGCAGGAGGGGATGCGGCGGCTGCAGGAAGAGGGGCGGCTGCTGGTTGAGCGCGGGCTGACGACGGCGACCGAGGTGCAGCGCGTGACCGTGGGGGTGGAGTGATGCACCATCGGCCCCCCTCGCCCGACGGTGCTCACCAGGAGGACCCGCTGATTCACGCGCGGCGATGCGCTCAGCGCTGGGTGTGGGTCGCGGCGGCCGCGCTGCCGTTATTGGTGTGGGCGCTGTGGCCGATCGGGGAGCGGGACCTGCCGAGCGGCCCGGCGCCCGCGCCGGTTGCTCGCGCCGGCGCTTCGCAGCGTTTGCCCCTGCAGATCGCCGCGTTCGATGCGCCCATCTGGACGCTCGACCCGCCGCTGCCCGCACCCTCCACACCGCCGCCGCCGCTGCGGCTGCAACTGGTTGGCATGGTGCGTGATAGTGGAGCGGGGACGGGCGGTGTGCTCAAAGCGGTGATCTACGACCCCGATGCGGATGGACTGGTCGTCGTGGCTGAAGGAGCGAGGGTGGGGCCACGCACGGTCACGCGGATCGACGCGACAGGGGTCACGCTGACGGATGCGACGGGCACGCGGCGGCTGTTGATGGAGCAGGGCATCCCGTGACAGCGCCCACCCGCACGATCCCGACCGACCAGGTCTACTGGGCTGTGCTCACGCTCGAGCATGCCGGCGCGGCCGCGCGGCCGGGTAGCGCACCTGCGTGCGACAACGCTCTGCTCGATGAGCTCTTCGCGGAGTTCATGCCGGTGGCGCTTGAGAGCGTCAAGCCCGCCTACATCACCATCGACCGCACGCGGGTCCTGGCCGCGGCCGTCTCGCGGGAGCGGTTGGCCGCGCTCGTTGCTCCCGGCGACATCGTCGCGGTACCGGAGGCTCCCCCGTCCGCTCTCGCAGGTGATGGAGATGCTGCCGCGCTGGTTCACCGGCTCAACTTCCTCTGGGGCGATCTGGAACCGCAGCCCGTCACCATCGCCAAGCGCCGTGCCGCGGGCGCGGCCGCCGCAGCCATCCTCCTACTGACGGTCGCGGCAGTGATCGGGGTCGAGCGCCGCGCGGCATCCCTGCGTGCCTCGGCGGCCGAACACCGGGCGCTCGCTCAATCAAGCCTCAAGGGCCTGTTCCCCTCAGCCGCTACTCCAGAGGCGGCACGAACGCTGTTGGACCAGGACCTGGGCAGGCTCACCCGCACCCGTGCCGCACGCCCAGCCCTGCAACGTGACGCGGCCGACGCGGTCGCATCGCTCCTGACGGCCTGGCCGCGGGGAGCGGCTCCATCTGAGGCCCCCAAGCTCCGCACCGAGTCGCTCACTGCCACACCCGAGAGCCTCACGCTTGTGGTCGCCATGGAGGACCGCGCCGCGACGGCGGCCCTCTCCGACAGCCTCCGCTCCATCGCCGGCTGGCGTCTCTTCCAGCCGCAGTTCACCGCATCCGCATCGCCGGGTGGCGCGGCGACCGCCAAGCCGGATGCCGGGACCCTGAGTCTCCGCCTCGCCGCCGAGTCCGCGGCGGGCAGTGAGAAGCCGGGGGGTGAGCGATGAGCCGTCCCCACCGCCTGCTGCTGGTCCTGCTCGGGCTCGGATGCGTGACCGTACTCGGCTGGCGCTGCGTTGCCTGGCAGGCCGCCGCGACCGAGTTCGAACTCGCGTACGCCGAGCACGCCGAGGTGGCCGCCAAGTCCGCCCGGATCGCCACGCTGCGCGCCCTCCCGCCCGTCAGCGGGTACGGGTCGCGCCCCGCCGAGGATGTGATCCAACTGGCCAACCGCACACTGGAGGCGGCGACTCTGCCAGCCGCTCGCCTCCGCAGCGTCCAGTCGGAGATGGACCGCGCCATCCAAGATGACCGCGAAGGAAGACGACTCACCACAGCGCGGCTCTCACTCGAACCCCTCACCGTCCAGGAACTCGGGGCGTTCCTGGGCGCGTGGCGCAGCAGGCAGCAGGTCTGGTCGGTGGCTCGGATCGAGCTGAGCGCGATCACGCCCGCTCGCGACGGAGGCAACAACCGCACCCAGGGCCAGTACCGGGCATCGGTCACCGTCAGCGCTTCCTACGTCGACGATGCACCGTCCTCTGGACCCAAGCAAGCCACGCCCACCGCCTCCAACGGAGCCCACCCGTGAACCCCTTCTGCCGCCAAGGCCGCCTCGCACTGACGCTCACGCTCGCCGCCGCATTGCTTGGTGGATGCCAGAGCAGCGCCACGGTCAGCACAAGCGAAGGCTACCGCCCCGCCGCCGAGTCGGCTCGCAACCCGCTGGAGGCGCAGCGTCTCACGGCCGAGGCCGTTCCGCTCATGGCGAGTGACCCGGCGAAGGCGGAGCAACTCCTGCAACAGGCGCTCACCGCGGACTTGTTCCACGGCCCGGCGCACAACAACCTCGGCGTGCTGATGCTGAGCGCTCAACCTCCTAAGCTGTACGAGGCCGCCCACGAGTTTGAGTGGGCGGGCAAGCTGATGCCCGGGCACCCCGACCCCCAGCACAACCTGGCGATGACGCTGGAGGCCGCGGCACGCTACGACGATGCCATCGCTTCCTACCGGCTTGCGCTGGAGACGCGGCCGGGGCACCTGCCTTCGCTGCAGGCCCTCACCAGCCTTCAACTGCGCCTGGACAAGGCCGACGACCACGCCGACGCAGCGCTCAAGACGATCGCCATGCAGGGAACGACGCCACAGTGGCGTCAGTGGGCGGCCGACCGGCTGCGGAACGCGAAGTAGGCGACGAACGGCAGCGCAGGGGGTGCACCGTCGAGCATCAACCAGGAAAGCGGAGAGTGATTCGGGATTGGACAAATCGTCTCTGCGCACCGTTCGCGACCGTGGCGGAATTGTCGGGTTCTGTCACCATCTGCCCGCCATAAGCACTTGGCACGCCAGGACTTAGGGCTCGATAACGCGATGTCCCCGACATGCTCGCACACGTCCGGTTGCTTGCAGGAACCGGCACGATCAAATCGTCGATCGGCCATCTCCCCCTGCGGCGTCACTCGACCGCCGCGATCCGCCAGTACGATGCCCGGAACCATCGTGCGCAACCTCTTCGATCAATACAGCCAGCCCGAGAATCGCCTCAGCCATGCTCTTGCAGTGTGCTTGGATGAGGATCGCCGTCTGCTGCAAGAGTTTCTCGCATGGGCTGGCGTTCAGTCGCCCGCGCGGGTGCGAGACCTCCTGATCGTTGAACAGAGCCTGCCGGGCGATCCGCCCGAGTCCGAACTTGAGGCAGAGCGGATAGGGCTGCCGGACATCGTCGTTCACGACGACGACGGCTGGTGTTTGCTAGTGGAGAGCAAGGTGCAGGCCCCCCTCACGGAGGACCAGCTCCGTCGGCACGAGCGCACGCTCCGACGCCGGGGCTTTGAGGGGATCCACTGCGTGGCCTTGACGAAGTCCGGAGTGCGTACGCCGAAGGGCACCATCGCCGCCACGTGGTCGGGCCTGTATGAATGGCTCGGCACGGCCCGTATTCGGAGCGAGTGGTCGGATCGCCTGCGGGCGTACCTCCGCGCGGCCGAGGTCCGTCTGGCGCAGGAGGAGTATCTCACGGAAGGAACGCTCACCATGTTCGACGGCTTCCCGTTCTCAGATGACAACCCGTATACCTACGGCGAGGCGAAGCGCCTCCTCAAACTCGCGCTCAAGGAACTCAGAAAGGACCGCGCCCTCATCGCCCTAGGGATGGACCCGAAGGCACCGGGGCGCACGGCGATCACCGGACGCGGCGGTCGCGTCGTATGGGACTTCCTTCCGCTGAAGGACCGGCCGAGACGAGGTGCGTTCACCGGCTACCCGCATCTGACCCTCGCAGTTCATGCCGACCACCTGGAGGCGTCGATCACCATCCCGAACGGCGTGATACGCCCAGTTCGCCAGCGCCTCATCGATCTCGGCTCCGACCGCCTATCCACCATCAACGCCAAGATCCTGCGGCGAGCGCGTCGGCTCATTTCTCGTGGTGCATGGGTCCAGGCATACGCGCTCCAGCGCCACTACTTGGGTCAGCGTTCGCCGGCCATCACCGACGCCATGCTGACGTTCCGGCTGGAGACCTCCCAGTCTCGGAACAGCGGGCGCGTGAAGCGTCAGCCCGAGTGGGTCGAGCTGTTCGCGGCTCTGCCCCGCCGAAAGCGGTCCAACATCCAGTTCCAATACCGCGTGCACCTTCCCTGGGGTACGAAGGGGCTCAACAGTCGGGACTCGCTCGGGCTCATCGTCGACAGCTGGACTGCGATGAAACCGTTGCTTGATGCACTTCGCGGAGAGCCGTGAGGTGTCGTTGCACACCCGCATGTGCAGCGGATTGGCTGGGCGTCACTCTCGCCGCCTCAGGGCCGCCTGCAGCGTTCGGATCTTCGCAATCGCCGAGTTACGCGACCAGTGGAAGACTCGGCAATCGGGACAGGTCGTCTCCGATCAATGGAATCTATTCACGAGCGGCCCGAACTGGCTCGCGAATGGGCCCGATCCCGCAAGGTCAAGCATGAACCTGTACGCCGGATCTTGCTCAGGTGCCGGGAATAGGTCTTCAAACCTCGCCTGGGTCGGGTACTCCCCCGGCGCCAGCCGGAATATGCACACCACCGCTTCCGCCAGACGGTTCTGATGGTCGGTGTGCCCCCCGAGGAAGAATCTGGCCCGCTGGGCCGCTGGCCGCCGGGCCTTGATGCCGAGTGCCGAGAGCTCCTCGCAATCGAACAGCGAGCCCCGGAGAGAGGTCGTCACAGTCTGACACGCCAGCACGCAGGGCCACTTGTCGGGCGACCGGTCCCAGTCGGAACGCCGCATGGGGAGGTACTGACACCGGGTGCTGCTCGCCTCCTTATCGAAGCGGTTCACCGCAAACCACGCGGCGACGTCGTCGCTGAGAGTAATGTCTAGCCCATGGGTCGGCACCCCGTAGTGTTGGCAGAGGGCCATAACCGCTGACCTGCCCCCCAAATCCTGATCCAGTGCCTATGAGAGTCCCGTCGGTCCCGGGTTGGGGCCAGGAGACTCTTGATGAAACGGACAAGGCATTCTGCGGAGCAGGTGGTGTCGAAGCTTCGTGAGGCGGACGCGATGCTGGCGGCGGGCCGGCCGGTGTCGCAGGTGGTTTAGCATCTGGGTGTGAGCGAACAGACCTTCAACCGCTGGCGGGCTCAGTACGACGGGATGAAAGAGTGCGAGGCACGTCCGTTGAATGGGCTGGCGGTCGCGAACGCTCGCGCGTAGGGACGTTGGCGGACCTGACGTGCAGCTTGGAACCAGAACTGCGAACGAAGCGTCGATGTTGCGCGACAGACAATCGCCCCGCCCGCTCTCCGCGGCCTTGGTCTACAAGCTGCTGACCAACCCGGTGTACGTCGGCAAGATCACCCATACTCGGGCGATGACCAGCGACGCTGGACGCAGCGAGTCACGCACCGAGCTTTACGAAGGCCTGCATGAACCGATCATCAGCCGGGCCCTGTGGGACAAGGTCCAAGCCCAGATGACCACCGCGAAACGGCGGCCACGGCAGGGCTGGACCCACACCCACCTGCTTCAAGGAAAGCTCCAGACGTTTGAGGGTCACGCGATGAGCCCCGGTTCGGTTCAGCGGCCTGTGACCGACGATGGTTGCGCAACCGGCCAGCGCCGGGTAGTCCGGTACTACGTGAGCCAGAAGGCCATCAAGCAGGGGTACAAGACCTGTGCGATCCAAACCATCAACGCAGCATTCCTGGATGATCTGGTGCGGTCGTTGGTGCTGGATCACCTACGCGGCCAGCACGGCGTCGATCTGCACGCTCACGATGTCGCCAAACGTGATGACCGGTTACGCGGCGTAACCGAGCGAGTCGTGCTCGGCCCTGACAGACTCTCGATCGAGCTGAACCGTGATCGCCTAGAGGCAATGGCTGGTGAGCTGCGCCTTAACCACCCCGCTGCTTCTTCAAGGACGCGGCGGTCGGGCTCATCCGTGGAGAACAACTGTCCGATCAGCCTCGCCCGCCTTCACCACCCGCACGCAGGTCGACGGCACCTCCCGAACGATAAACACAGAATGCGTTGCCAGCACCGCGTACGAATTGAACCGTTTGAGCATCAGCGACAGGAGCTTCACGTACTGCAATTCCAGCGTGGGATGGAGCCCAAGCTCAGGCTCGTAACCGCTTCCGTCACATCGAACTGGTTCAGCGCGGGCCGCTGCCCGACGATGCGGAAGCGTTTGATTGCTCCGTTAGCCTTATAGGTGCTGCTCCAGACGATGGCGTTGCCAAGACAGAACGCCTTGAAGCGGCCCTTGCCCTCCTGTCCATGAAGGGCACGTTTTTCTCTTTGGGATGTCCCCTTCGTCTTCTTCCACGAACCGCCGAGTCTGCTGAACGAGGTGAGCGCATCGGTGTGGTCGATGCCGTGCCCATCGTCCGCGACTATGACGCGATCGATTCCACCCAGCTTGTTGCGCTCATAGGAAACGCTGACCGTGTTCGCATCGGCGTCCACAGCGTTCCAGATCAGTTCAGCTAACCCCAGAACCGGTCGCGTCTTCGCGACATCCTCTAAGTGATCGGGTTGAACGTCCAGTTTGACTTTCACGGGCACCAACTCCGGGCGGAGCCGAGAACAGACAAATGCTTAACAGCGTAGCCGCCCCGGTGCTTTGTGGGTGAGTGCGGGTAACTCGCCGGAAGTCGCGCCTGGACCGAAAGGCAGGAGACGCTCGCGAGGCGCATCCACCGGGTAAACCCAAAAGGGATGTTTCGAACTTCTCGGTGTGCTTCTATGTCGCCGAAAAGCGAACCACGGAAAATGCGCGCCAGAGACTCTCGGCGATGATCTGGCGAACTGGCCGTCTCTGCGTCAACATGAGCGTTTTCTGGGCCGAAATACCTCGCGCAATCCGCGGGAAATCGCGCCTAAACCAAAAACCGGGAGACACTCGCGAGGAGTATCTCCCGGTTAAGCGGAGAGTGATTCGGGATTGGACAAATCGTCTCTGCGCACCGTTCGCGACCGTGGCGGATTTGTCGGGTCTCGGCGCCCGCGACGCACCATAAGCACTTGCCCCACCAGCACTTATGGCTCAATGGCACGAAGTCCCCGACATCCTCCCAAGGGTTCGGTTGCTTGCAGGAACCGGCATGATTCGTCGCGGGACACAGTGGCCATCGACCACCCACGAGGTAGCCGCCCATGGTGGCCAGTTACGCCGCGTAACCGTCTTGCGCCACGCGGCCGACGAGAGCCGCGCGAGACCAACCTCAGCTGCGTAGGTGGTTGGGCGATCCACCCGGCCCCGACGGCTGCGAGCAAATGAACCTCCCGATTGATCGTGGTTCCGCTTGTGGAAACAGCTCTTCGAGAACGAGCCCAGTTTGGTTATTGCCAGCAACGGGGTCGAGGCGGTCGGCAG
>JAUXUZ010000147.1 GCA_030680655.1 Phycisphaerales bacterium | reverse complement strand
CCCCGCCTCTCCCCGCCCCCCCAAATCCACTCGGTCGAACCCCCGCGTGGGTGAATTTGGGAAAAGTGCGACTGGGGTATTGCCCCCAATTGTTTCGTGTGGTAATTTCCTTCTGTCCGGGGCTCCCCGAAGGGGGCCTCCCGCACACACATCGCCGGGTCGTTCCGGCAGGAGTGAGAGAGAGCAATGTACAAGGTCTCTATTTGCGTGGCCGCGGTTGCGGTCTTGGCCGGTTCCGCCCTAGCCGGCTTTGACGGCAACGGGACCATCTCCCAGAACGCCTTCAGTTCCGGCAACGGTGGTGAGTTCACCATCACCCCCAGCGCCGGCTTTGTCGGCGTCACCAACCTTTTCGCCGACCTCAGCAGCACGAGCATGCAGACGTTCTGCCTCGAGACCAACGAGCAGTTCAGCCCCGGCAACTCCTACGGCATGAACATCAACACCGTCGCGATCATGGGTGGCAGCGGCGGCCCCAGCTACCCGCTCCAGCCAGAGACGGCCTACCTCTACTGGCACTTCCGCCACGGCACCCTCACCGGCTACGACTACGGCGCTGGCCGTCAGGCCTCAGCCGGTGCGCTCCAGCGCGCCATCTGGTACATCCAGGGCAACCAGTCCGGCGGCGCCAACAACGCCTTCGTCGCCCTCGCCACCAGCGCTGTCAGCGGCGGCTCGTGGACGGGCATCGGCGATGTCCGTGTCCTCAACGTCTACCGCGCATCCAACAACGCGCTGGGCCAGGACCAGCTCACCATCATCCCCACCCCCAGCGCAGCCGTGCTGATGGGCCTGGGTGGCCTCGCCGCGATGCGTCGCCGCCGCTGAATCCGCTCCGAAGCGCGCACCATTTCCTACGCCGTGCGGCCCAGCAGCGGGCCGCGCGGCGGCTTTGTTTTTGCCTCGGATGGACGCGGATCAAGACGGAAGGCCGTTCACCACAGAGACACAGAGGGCACAGAGAAGAGGGGAGAAGTGGCGGAGTGGCGAAGTGGCGGAGTGCCGAAGTGGAAGACGGAGTAGCCGCGCGGTCTTGCACATCCGGCGCACTTTGCCACTCTGCCACTTCCTCTCCTCTCCCCTCTTCTCTGTGCCCTCTGTGTCTCTGTGGTGAACCTCCTC
This sequence comes from Phycisphaerales bacterium, assembly GCA_030680655.1. GTDB lineage: Bacteria > Planctomycetota > Phycisphaerae > Phycisphaerales > UBA1924 > JAJTGZ01. Next base: position 2,892 of record JAUXUZ010000147.1, on the reverse strand, counting down.
ACGTTGCGCGCCAGAAGCCGGTGGTGGATGCGCGCGCAGCAGCGGTGCAAGCCGGATCTCCAGCGGTGCGCGCCGGTTTGCCGGTGGCGTGCGCAGATTCTCCAGCGGGTTCTTGGTGCTGATCCGCTGTCGCGCGCGGTTTCTCCGCTGTCGCGCGCGGTTTCTCCGCTGGTGCGCGTGGGTTTTCCATGGTCGAAGCCGCGTTTGCCGGGCGCCAGCGGCGATTTTCAGTTTTTCTCGCCCCCGCGCTTCAGTCGCGTTCCGCGTCCGCCGAACCAGTTACCCACGCGAGCAGCGTGCTGCGGACCGTGCGGATGGTTGGGAGCGTTTCCTGACCCGACGCACGGCCCGACTCACGACGCTTGCGCACAAGGGCCCCACCATGAGCGCCAGCATCATCCCCAGCAACGACACCGACTTCCGCGACTGGATGAACGAGCACAGCGAAGTGTTCGCCACCGCGCCGACATCGATCGGCCTCACCGCCGCGCTCGCCACGGCCTTCACCGCGCAGGTCGCCACCATGAACCAGACGTGGGACGACCTGTTCAAGGCGAAGCAGGCGTACGAGACCGCCCGCGACGAGTGGAAGAACGTCAAGGCGCAGACGCGCACCGTCGGCAACGGCAACGTCATCCGCATCAAGGCCTTCGCCGCCCTGAGCACAAACCCCTCCGCGGTCTACATCGCGGCGCAGATCCCCGCGCCCAAGCCCCACACACCCAACCAGCAGCCCGGCCAGTGCACCAACGTCAAGGCCAACCTCAACACCGTCAACGGCAACCTCAAGCTCACGTGGAAGTGCGCCAACCCCGGCAGCACCAACGGCACCGTCTACACCATCGAGCGCCGCGTCGGCACCACGGGTGCGTGGACGCCGCTGGGCCTCTCCAGCGTCAAGAGCTTCACCGACCTCACGCTCCCCGCATCCGCGGTGGTGCAGTACAACATCACCGCGACGCGCTCGGGCCTGGTGGGCACACCCAGCGGGCCGGTGAGCGTCGTCTTCGGTCACGCTGGCAACGGCGAGACGTTCATCGCCAGCATCACCACCGAGACGCCCGCCGCGAAGAAGATGGCGGCCTGAGAAGACAGGGTTAACCACAGAGACTCAGAGGGCACAGAGAAAGGCGGCAAGACTGTGCTCAAGACAGGTTTTCGCACAGCCCCGGACGGAGTTCCGGGGCTTTTCTGTTGGCGGGCTTCTCGTTCTTCACTCGCGGTGCGCGACGGCTCTGACCTAGACGTTGCCGCCGCCGTTGGTGCCGCCGCTGGCGTTGGTGGTGAAGCCGACGACGGTGTTGTCGCGATAGACGCCTGAGCTGAAGAAGTGGATGCCCGTGCCGGTGAGGAGGGCATCGCTGGTGATGGTGTTGCGGAGCACCAGGTTGCCGTAGCCGGTGGGCGGGGTGGAGTTGAGCGCGATGGCGCGGATCGTGGGTGTGCCGCTGCCGTTGTAGAGGAACCGCGAGACGACGCAGTCCTCGATGGTGTGCCCAGCGCCGGTGAGGCTGATGCCGGAGATGACGATGTTGCCGTCGGTGGATGTGGTGGTGGAGCCGGTGTCAACGACGCTGCAGCGGCGCACGCGGATGCCGCGCACGGTGCCGCTGGAAGCGAGGATGCCCAGGGTCTTGACGTCCTTGACCAGCAGGTCTTCAAAGACCACGCCGATCGAGCCGGGGCCGGCGGCCACACCCGCGGAGAAGCCCGTCACCGTGCCGTTGCGGATCACCACAGCGCTGGCGCCGCCGGTGAGGACCACGCCGGTGAACGTGTTGCTGGCCCCCGCGACGGTGTAGCCGTTGAGGTCAACGGTGACGTTGCTGGCGCTGACGAGGATGCCGTTGGTGCCCGCGGCGGGGGTGATGTTGCCGGTGAGCACGTACGAGCCGGGGGTGGCGATGGTGACGGTGGTGCTGGAAGCGGGGATGGGGATGCGCCCGTCGCCGAAGGTGATCTTGTTGTAGATCTCGTCGAGCGTTCGGCCGGTGGAAGCGACCGACCCGGCGGGCGGGTTGAGCGGCCCGGCTTTGGAAAGGGCGGCGAGGGCGCCGATGCCGGCGGCCCCCAGGAGTGCACGGCGTTCGATGTCGTTCATGGTCAGAACATACCGCACGACCGGCGCGGCCGCAAGCGAAACGAGCGGGTTTCAGCACATCGTCATGCCGCCGTCGACGGTGAGCACCTGCCCGGTGAAGAAGCCCGCCTCGTCGCTGGTGGCGTAGGCGACGGCGGCGGCGATGTCCTCGGGCGTGCCGAGCCGCTTGACCTGCACGAGCTGGGTGATGTGGTCCTTGACCTCCTGCGGCAGGTTCTGCGTCATGTCGGTGGCGATGTAGCCGGGGGCGACGACGTTGGCGGTGACACCCTTTGAGCCGAGCTCGCGGGCGATGGTCTTGGTGAGGCCGACCAGCCCCGCCTTGGCCGCGGCGTAGTTGGCCTGGCCGGCGTTGCCGACGAGCCCGCTGGTGCTGGCGATGTTGACGATGCGGCCGAAGCGGTTCTTCATCATCAAGCGGGCGGCGGCGCGGCAGGCGACAAAGGCGCTGGTGAGGTTGGTGCTGAGCACGGTCGCCCAGTCCTCGTCGCTCATGCGGAGGATGAGGCCATCCTTGGTGATGCCGGCGTTGTTGATCAGGATGTCGAGGCGCCCGGTGTCGGTGTTGGCCTGCTCGACGGCGGCGGCGAGCGACTTGCCGTCGGCAACATCGGCGACGATGACCGAGGCCTTGCCGCCGGCACGCTCGATCTCATCCTTGAGCTCACCCAGTGGCCCGGCGGAGCGGGCGCAGAGCACCACGTGCCGGCCATCACGCGCCAGCCGCAGGGCGATCGCGCGTCCGATGCCGCGGGATGCGCCGGTGACAAAGGCGGTGCGGGTGGGGGTGG
>JAUXUZ010000144.1 GCA_030680655.1 Phycisphaerales bacterium | reverse complement strand
GCCCGCCCTGCTTGAAGCGGTCGTAGTCGCGGTTCCAGTTGAAGGGCGGGTCGGCGAAGACCAGATCAATCTGACCCTTGCGCACCTCGGGGATGCGCGGCAGGACCTCTCGGCAGTCACCGATGTACACGCGTGTGTCGGGGTCGGGCTTGCTGCGCCAGGGGACGGCGACGCCTGTGTTGCCGGCCGCCGGTGGCTGCTCCGGCTGAGGGGCGGCGGGCGCAACCGCCCGCGTCTTGCGCGTGGGCTTGGCAGTGGGTGCTTTTTCGCTCAGTCTCGTCACGGTGCGAGTGTATCGCGGCGGTGTTGACAGCGCGCGGGAAGAACGGGCAGGCGTGGTTTCTGGTCGGTCGGCTCTGGGCGCCGGGTTCCGGACTACTCGCAGCCGGCGAAGAAGGCGTCGATGAACCCGATGAAGTCGTTGTTGTTGATCAGGCCATCGCCGGGGGCGAGCCCGCCCTGGCTGGCGAAATCGGCACGCACGTCGGCTGCGAAATAGTAGTTGACGAAGACGATGAAGTCGTTGTTGTCCAGCAGGCCGTTAAACCCGGGCACGCCCCCCTGCTTGCCGAGGTCGGCTTTGCAGGGAGACCTCGAGCCGCCCTCTGGCCCGGCGATGTCGATTGCCGGGTTGCCGTTCTGTGAAACGCGGAGCCAGTAGGTGTAGACATGTCCCGCGTCGGCGGAGTCATCGATATAGGTGGTGCCGTTGGCGGTGGCGATGGGGAACGCGTTGAGGCGGTTGGCGTCGTCGCTGCGCCAGATGCTGTAGGCGGTGACGCCGGGCACGGCCGTCCAGCTCAGGTGAACGCCTTCGGTATACGTGCCGTCGCTGGCGAACAGGCTGGTCACCGTGCCGGTTGTAACCGTCAGGCGGTAGAGCTGGCTCTGGGTGGCGGTGCTTGAGTTGTAGACCTTGATGAAGAACGGCGCCCCACCGGGGACGAGCACGCTGGAGACGGTCTCGGTGAGGCCCGGTGCGTTGCCCGTCGCTGAACCCAGCGTGGAAGCGCCGTTTGCCGAGATCACAGCGATCGCAACGTCGGCCTGCGTGAGGGCGTTGACCGGTGAGCCGGTCGGGCAGGAGCCGCCGCTCTGAACCGCGGCGTCGTAGGTCGTGCCCAGCGGCGTGACCGTCGCCGAGACCAGGGCCGTTGCCGCGAGATCGAAGCGGTACCAGTCCTGATCGTTGGTGTTGGTGAGCGACACCAACGAGGCGTTGGACACCGCGGGCGAGGGGACGGTGCCGATGGTGAACGACTGGCCGGGGTTGACCGATCCCATCGCGGTGGCTACGCCGGAGCTGTTGTTCGGTTCGTTGACGTCGCCGTAGCGGAACTGCACGCCGCGGATGTCGTCTTGCTGTGGCCCGTCGTACGAGCCGGAGTAGGTCGGCTCGAGGAGCTTGGTGGTGTTCACCGGGCAGACGTGCGCGAGGCCGAGGCCGTGCCCGTTCTCGTGCATGATGACGTTGCGGAGGAAGCGGTGCGAGTTGGTCGAGCTGGCCCAGTTCTCGGCGCTGTCGAGCACCATGTCGCCGTTGTCGGGGTAGCTGTTGAAGGCGAGCACGCCCGAAGCGCCGTCCAGCGAGCGCATGGCGATGCGGATGTCGCCGCGGGTGGGCGACCCGCCCTGGCCCCAGGCTGCGCCGTCGTCCCAATCCACGCCGGGAGCGGTAACCCAGACGTAGCTGACGCCGGAGAGGTTGCTCCAGCGTGTGAACGCTTCTTGGATGCGGCTCATCCACAGCGCGCGGTTGCCGCCAAACTTGGTGTCCATCGAGGCGAAGAGCGTGCTGGGGGCGTACACGCTGCTGAGGTTGGGGGCCGAGACGGTGTCGGGCACGAAGCTGACGCGCAGCGTGATCGGGTTGCCGCTGGTGACCGACCCGTTGATCGAGGTGACCTGCCACCGGTCAACGGCGTTGTACTTGGCCAGTGAGTTGCGGATCAGCGCGTTGACGTTGGCGACTGTCTCGGGCGTTGGCGGGAACTCGCTGTCGAAGCAGGCCGCGAAGGGGGCCATGTCGGTCGAGCCGGGGGGCGGCCCGCTGGGGAGCCATGGGCGGTTGGTGTGGAGCAGGCGGTGGATCTCCGCCTCGTCGCGGGCCGCCTCGGCGAGGTAGTCGCGCGGGGCCGACCGGCTAGCGGTGTTGACCGATGCGCAGCCGGCAAGGGCAGCGGCGACAGCGAGCGTGAACATTGCAGCGACAACAGCCCGGTTCTTCATTTCCAACTCCAGCCGCCCCCCTGCTTTCGGTGCCCCCCATAGGCACCACCACCATACTGACGTGTTGACGCGGGAGTTGCAACCTGGTTCCAAGTCAGGGACGATCCGGCTGCGTTTTCACCCGTGCCCGGAGGCTCGCCCCCTCAGTTGGGGCGAGCCGCCGCCGTCCGAAAACCGTGCGAGCTTAGGGTTTTCCCGTATCCGGGGAAGATGGGGTATTCGCGTGGCTCTTGGCACGCATGTGGCCTGACGCCGCCCGCCGCCTCAGGAGTGCCAGATTGTCGGGCGGAACCTCGCCAATGCCAAGCTGCACGATCGCGCTCTCGAGGTTGGCCGCGATGTGCCGGTCGTGGTAAGAGAGATCGCGGACGACGGCGCTGCGTCCCTGGCAGCCGTACGCGAGGAGTGAACCGTCTGGGCTGATGCCGACGGCGGGGACCTCTCCGAGCCCGCTCTCGAAGCTGCTGAGCAGGCGGGCGTGCGACGCCTCCCAGACTTTCACTGTGCCGTCGTCGCCGCCGGAGAACAGCAGGGTCGAATCCGGGCTGAACACCACACTGGCGACCACGCGCAGGTGCCCGCTTGGTCCGCCGATGCGCGTGCCCGTGGACAACTCGATGATGTCCACGCCGGCCTCCATGGTGCCGACGCCGATGCGCAGACCGTCGGGGCTCGCGGCGACCGCCCAAGGGGGTGTGCTGGTGGGGAGCAGGCCGATCGGCCTGTGGGACGCCGTGTCCCAGACGATGACGCCTTTGTTGCTGCCGCCGCTGTAGATGCGCGAGCCGTCAGGGCTGAAGTCCACGCCGCGAGCAAAGACGTCCAGGTTGGTCGCTTCCCATTCGAGCGTGCGGGTCGCGGCGTTCCAGATGCGCAGCGCGCGGTCGGACGCGACGGTGGCGATGAGGGTTCCGTCGCGGCTCACGGCCATCCCGTAGATCTCGCCCCTGGCAGCGGCGACGGTGCCGAGAAGTGCGCCGTCGCTGGCGGCGTGGAACCTGAGCATGCCGTCGGCGGCGCCGGTGAGGATCAGCTCGGGCGAGAGCCATCGGAGCATGCGTGCGCGCGTGGAGAAGGGGCGTGATCCGGGTGCACGCGTGCGGTCGCCTGTGATCAACGATTCCCAGATTGCCGCGCCCGAGCGGGCGTTCCACAGGCGGACGGCGCCGTCGCCGCTGGCGGTGGCGAGGCGCTCGCCGTCGGGTGAGAACTCGGTGCTGAACACCCAGCTGTAGTGCGGTCGCAGGTGCACCTGCGACGGTTCGGGACGGGTGTCCCAGCAGCGCACCTGCCCGTTGACGTCGACGGTGATGAGGCGGTCGCCGTTCCATGCGGTGTCGGTCAGCCCGTCGGCGTTGTAAGCGAGCAGGCGCGACTGGGGCGTCGGCGCCTGCACGACAATCCGAGCGCCGAGGTTGCTGATCACCGCTATGCGGTCGTTGGCGTCCGGTCTGTTCTCGAGCGTTGGCGCGAAGCTGATCCGGTGCACGTCGCCGGGGGTCACGCCGAGCCCGGCGGCCTGAGACCCGTCGGCGACGTTCCAGCCGTCAACCCTCCGCTCGCCGCCGCCGCCGTACACGACCGCTCCGTCGCGCGAGTACACGAGCGCGGAGATCAGCGTGTCGCCCGCTTCGATCGTGCGCACCAGGCGTCCGTCGGCGCGTGACCACAGCTTGATGCGACCGTCGACCCCGGCGGTGGCGATGCCGCGGCCGTCGGGAGCAAAGGCGACAGCGGTCGTTCCCGACCCGCAGTCGATTGCGATCTCCAAGGCGAAGCCCGGCAGCGACCACAGGCGGAGCGTGCCGTCGAAGGCGGTCGTGGCGATCGCATCGTTCGCGGGGCTAATCTGGCAGGTGGTGACTAGCGAGTTGTGTGCCTTCCAGTTCAGCACCTCGACAAGCGTGTCCTTCGCGTAGGCGAACACGCGGCCGGTACCGTCGGAATAGAACACGGCGATGTGGATGTCATCAACAAACCGAAGACAGTTGGCGCCCGTTGATCCGCCGGCGAGGGTTCCAGGAAGCGTCGCACGAACGGCACCGTTCTCGCCGGCAAGCACCGAGATACCACCGTAGCGGTCGCAGACCGCGATGAGCCCGTTGCGGACGCTCACGCCGGTCAGCCAGTAGGGGGTGCGGACGACCCAGTCGCACGGGAATCGGCCGTAGAGCTCCCGCAGCGCCCAGAGGGCCGCGTCGTCGTTTGGGTCTTTGAACAGGGCCGGCCAGAGGAACCGCTCGGCGCCCGCACCGTTCTCGGCGATCGCTTCAAGGCGGCCGCGTTCGATGACCCCGGCGGCGAGCTGGCGTTGAAGCTGCGTGTTGAGCGCCTCGTTGCGCGTCGACTCTGCCTGCGCGAGCTTGAGCGCCGAATCGGCGCGGGCGCGGGCGAGGCCTTCGTCGAACGCCTTGTCGCGGAACTTCGCCGCTTGCACGCTGGCGTAGACGCCGAAGCCGACCACCAGCAGGATGACAAC
>JAUXUZ010000125.1 GCA_030680655.1 Phycisphaerales bacterium | reverse complement strand
CTCGACGCCGCGAACCCCTACTTCCGCAACGCATCGAACGTGCCCCTGCAGGACCAGAGCGGCACGGTTATTCCTCGCCTGATCCGCCATGGCGGGGCCACCATATCCAACAACGGCAACAACTACGCCGTCTCCCGCGGTGGCGAGGAGGGCGTGCTGTCGATCGTCTTCGCCCCAGACTACACCACCAGCGGAAAGTTCTATATCTACTACACGATGAACGCCCCCGCCGCCAACGGCAACATCACGTGGAGCTTCAGCGGAAACGGTACCGGGGGCAACCCGTACACCGCCACCACCAACGGGCAGAACGTCGTGTTTGAGTTCCAGCGTGACCCCGCGAACCACTCGCTCGCGCTCGCATCGAGCGAGAATATGGTGTTCACCGTTGCCGATCCGTACACCAACCACAACGGCGCGCACATGGCGTTCGGAAGCGACGGCATGCTCTACTTCGGAACAGGCGACGGGGGAAGCGGCAACGATCCGGGCGACCGCGCGGGCAACCCGAACTCGCTGCTCGGCAAAATGCTCCGCATCGATCCGTCGTCCGACGGTTTCCCAGCCGATGCAACGAGAAACTACGCGATCCCTGCTGGTAACCCCTACGCCGGAGGCGGTGGATCGCCGGAGATCTGGGCCCGCGGCCTGCGCAACCCCTGGCGCTGGTCCTTCGACCGCTGGAACGGCGACACGTGGATCGCCGACGTTGGCCAGAACCTCTGGGAGGAGGTCAACCGCGTCGTCGGCAACGGGGGCCCCAATCTCCATTACGGCTGGCGGGCACGCGAGGGGCTCATCTCGACCGGCCTGTCGACTTCATACAGCGCAACGTACACCGGCCCGCTCTACGTCTACCCACACAGCACCGGCCAGGCCGGCACAAACGGCAACTACGCCAGCGGAACGTCCGGCTTCTCCATCGTTGGCGGATACGTCTACCGCGGTAACGCCATCCGCCCCTGGCGCGGCAAGTACATCTTCAGCGATACCTACACCAACCAGGTCTGGGCCTTCAACTCGACCGTGCCGACGGGTGCCGGGACCCCCGCGGCCGTCGGGCTCGAGAACTGGACCACGCTGCTCCGCTCAACGGTCGGTGGCGTGACGCCAGCATCGATCAGCAACATCGTGTCATTCGGTGAGGACAACGACGGCGAACTGTTCATCGTTCAGATCGGCGGGAGAATCCGCAAGATCGTGCCGCAGAACACACAGCCGGCCCTTGCCGATGTCGGCATCCAGGGCGGAATCGCCGGCACCGACGGCAACTTCGACAACAACGACTTCATCGTGTTCATCGACTGGTTCTTCAACGGTGACCCGCGCGCCGACATGGGCAAGCAGGGCGGGCTGGCCGGCGTTGACCAGCGCCTCGACAACAACGACTTCATCGTGTTCATCGACGCGTTCTTTAACGGGCTGTAAGCCGCACGCGGCGGAGGCTGCTGCATGAGACTCCTGTTCATCTCCGCCGGGCTGGTGTCGTTGCTGAGCTGCGTTGCCTGGGCACAGGACTTCGGAAACGTCGAGACGGTCGTCACAGGGCTGACCGAGCCCGTGTCCCTCTCGCCCGTGCCCGGTGACGACAGCCGGCTGATCTTGGCCGAGCGGGGCGGCCGGCTGCGCACGATCTCGGTGCAGACCGACGCGCTCGGGAATAAGTCGTTCACCCTCCTGCCCCAGCCGTTCCTTGACCTGGCAGCGCTGGACGCGACCCACCCGTTCTTCAAGGATGGCTTGGGAACACCGCTGCGCGATCAGAGCGGCACAATCGTGCCGCGACTCGTGCGCCATGGTGGAGCTCCCGTTCCCTTCAACTCGGCGATGTGGCTCCCCAGCCGCCAGGTGGAGCAGGGCTTTTATTCGGTGGCGTTCGCGCCCGACTACGCAATCAGCGGGCTGCTCTACGTCAACTACAACCAGTCTGACCCGAACACCGACCCCGCAGACGCGGTGCCCGACGGTGCAATCGACTGGACCTACTTCAGCAGCGGCGGCAACTACTGCACCCAGAACGGGCGGAGCGCGATCGTCGAGTTCAGGCGCGACGCGACCGATCCAGACCGCGTCGACCCCGCCTCGGAACGGCTGGTTCTGGCAGTCCCAAAGCCCTACACCGGCCACAACGGCGGGACGCTCCGCTTCGGCCCAGACGGGATGCTCTGGTTTGGCCTTGGAGACGGTGGGAGCCTGCAGGACGACGAGAACCGCGCGGTCGATCCGCACCAGTTGTTCGGCAAGATGCTGCGCGTCGATGTCGCTTCAGGAATCGACGGCTTCCCGGCCGATCCGCTGAGAAACTACGCGGTCCCGACGACCAACCCATACGCCAACGGGGTCGGCGGCGCCCCGGAGGTCCTGGCCCGCGGCCTGCGCAACCCGTGGCAGTGGTCCTTCGACCGTTGGAACGGTGACCTCTGGATCGGCGACGTCGGCAACAACCTGTGGGAGGAGATCGATCACGTACCCTGGGGGACCATCGCAGGACGGAACTTCGGCTGGCGCGCTCGTGAGGGGAACCGCGCCACCGGGTTCGACCTGGGCGGCTTTGATCCCGGGGAACTCACCGCGCCTGTGTACGCCTACCCGCACTCGCCCCCTCCCGGTCAGCCCGACGCCGTCGGCTACGCCTCGTGGCAGACCGGCACAAGCACGGCCGGTGGCCTGGTTTATCGCGGCAATGCGATCCGCCCTTGGAGAGGACGGTTTCTCTTCGCTGATACGTATTCGTGGCGCCTCTGGTCGGCTCGCGTCGGCACGACCGGCGCATGGAGCGATCTGCAAGACTGGTCGTTCCTGCTCGCGTCAACGGTCGGTGGCGTGACCCCGCCACCGATCCGATACGTCGTCTCAATCGCACAGGACAACGATGGTGAGGTGTACATCGTCGAGTACGTCAGCGGCCGCGTCCGGCGGATCGTGCCGCAAGGGCCTCAACCACAACTTGCTGACGTCGGTGTCCAGGGCGGCATCGCCGGCACCGACGGCAACTTTGACAACAACGACTTCATTGTGTTCATCGAGTGGTTCTTCAACGGTGACCCACGCGCCGACATGGGCAAGCAGGGCGGGCTGGCCGGCGTTGACCAGCGCCTCGACAACAACGACTTCATCGTGTTCATTGATGCGTTCTTCTCGGGGAACTAGAACGCCGCAACGGCGCGGTTCGACCTGATGCCCACTCGGCGACGAGGGGCACGTGCTCGGCTGGCCTATACCCTCAATTCGGGGATACAAAGGGTAATAATACCTAGCAATTTATGCTCTTCATGCGCAAAAATGGAGCAGAGATGCTTGTTTGGGCAGAGAACCCTATAACCTCGGCAAGTTCGAGCAACGAACATCTCTCGTCGCTCAACCCATCGCAGGTCCGCTGGTGAGAAGCCGCTGACCAGGTGCAGCCGGAGGTATCGAGAGTGCCCATCCTCAGCAGGTTCGTTCGCCAAGCGGTCCCAGTCTTGTGTTCCCTCTTCCTTTCGGCCGGTCCGGCACTATGCCAATCCGATAGTGGCGTGCTCGTCACCGTCGCGGGTGGCCTGAACCAGCCGATCGGCGTGATCGCCGAGCCCGGGAACAACTCGCGCCTCTTCGTCATCGGCAAGACCGGTCTGGTCTACGTCCTCAACGTGGAGCGCAACAGCCTCGCCGAGACATACTCCGTCGGCGCAACGCCGGCCCTGAACATCACCAGCCGCGTCTATTCGCCGGGCAATCGGGGGATGCTCGGCCTGGCGTTCCCCCCGGACTACGCCACCAGCGGTAAGGCGTACGTCTTCTACACCACGCAGGAGACCGGTCCCGACACCGGTGTGATCTGCCGCTACACCCGTGACCCCGACAACCACGCCCGGTTCCTGCCCGAATCACGCGAGCTGATCTTCACAGCGCCGATCGGCGTCTATCACCACGGAGGCTGCCTGCGGTTCGGGCCCGATGGGATGCTCTACTTCGCCAAGGGTGACGAAGGCAACATCGGGCTTCTCGCGGCCCGCAACCCCGGCGTCCTGTACGGCAAGCTGCTGCGGCTGGACGTGTCTCGCGACGACTTCCCGCTCGACCCGCTGCGCAACTACGGCATCCCGGCAGGAAACCCGTTCGCTCAGCAAGCGGGCGGGCTCCCGGAAGTCTGGGCCGTCGGGCTCCGCAGCCCGTGGCAGTTCTCCTTCGACCTCCAGACCGGCGCGATGTGGATGGGCGATGTGGGAGAGTCCGCCTGGGAAGAAGTGACGTACACGCCCGCCGGCCGCGCAAGCGTTGACTACGGCTGGCCGAGCTACGAGGGGAACGTGCCGGGTCCGTTCGGCACACTCGGCGCGAACCCGGCGACCATTACGTTCCCCGCGTACGCCTATCCGCACTCCGCCCAGCCCGGGTATGAAGCCAATCAACTCGGTTGCTCGGTCAACGGTGGATACGTCTACCGCGGTGCGCTCATCCCTTCATGGAGCGGCCGCTACTTCTGGAGTGATTTCTGCTCGGGCCAGGTCTTCTCGGGCGTGCGTTCAGTCACCACCGGGCTCCTGACCGACGTCCGGTCGATGAACGCCGGGCTCTACCTGCCCGTTAACGGTGTGACGCCACCACCGCTCTCGAACCCGTCAGCCTTCGGTGAGAGCAACGCGGGCGAGTTGTTCATCTGCGAGTTCGGCGGGCGCATCCGCAAGATGGTGCCGCGTTACGCCGCCGCGGACGTCGGCCGCGCCGGCGGACAGGTCGGGCCCGACGGCGCCCTGGACAACAACGACTTTGTCGTCTTCATCGACTGGTTCTTCTTCAGCGATGCGCGCTGCGACATGGGCCGGGCCGGCGGCGTGCCCGGCAGCGACGGCCTGATCGACAACAACGACTTCATCGTGTTCATCGACAAC
>JAUXUZ010000132.1 GCA_030680655.1 Phycisphaerales bacterium | reverse complement strand
TCTGCCGATCACGTCGCGGAACGTGCCGTGGGTGCGTTCGTCCTTGCCCGTTGAGCGCGGGAAGAGCTCGTACCACGAGCTGAAGCGGGCGCGCTCACGGTCGACCCAGATGCGGTGCGTCTGGGTCTGCACGGCGAATCGGCGCGGGTCGCACTGGGCCATCAGGGTGGTCAGGCGCTCGTCGAGGGCGATCTCAGACCGCTGCGGGTCTGTGGCTTTGCGGAGGCGCAAGGCGAACTGGCGGAGGTCGGCGTGGGCGGGCTTGTCACCGATGGCGTGCTCGATGAGCGCAGCGCCGATGAGGTACTCAGTGGTGAGGTCCTGCCCGGCCGCGGCGCGGCGGCGGAGGTCGCGCTGCCAGGTCGCGAAGTGATCGACCCAGGCTTCGACGACGAACTCGCACGCACCCTCGGCGGTGAGATCAAACTCGGCGGCCCACCGGTCGTTGTCGAAGTGGGCCATGCGGACTTCTGTCCACTGCTCGCTGCCGCACTTGCGGTGGCGGACGACGGCGGCGATCGCGTCGTGCCCGTCGCAGAAGATGTCTGCCTCGACGCGGGCGGTCTCGCCGACGGAGCGCTTGGCCGCGAACGGGCCGTCGGGCACGGTCGGCGCGACGGCCTCGATGATCACGCGGGCGCGTCCGTCGCTGCCCGTCGAGGGCGTTACGGAAGCCGCCGGATCAACGCGTGTTGCGTTGCGCGGTGCGGTCGCGGTTGGGGTGTTCGTCTTGATTGCCATCGCTTGCACTCTATTGGAAGAGGGCTGCGATTGCCACCTTTTGCGATCAAGTTTTTTGCGCGCACACCGGCAAATGTGCGAACATCCGGCGAAACGACGCGAGGACTGCAGTTGTTTGCGCGCGCGCGTTGATGGTGCGAGTACTTGAATTCTCGATGCTGCGTGAAAGGGATGTGTCGCGAGAATTCGCGAACACGCGTGCACTCAGTGTTGCGCCGTTGGAGTTGCGGCGCATCGGGCTGGGTGTGCAGGTGGGCACGGTTGGGCATTCGCTTGGCGCTTTGTCTCATGGGAGCAAAGCGCAGGGGCGGATTCCCGAACTTGATTGCCCGGCCCCTTTGGGCTCATCCCTTTGCAACAAGTGCTGCGGCGAGTTCCTGCTCGGCCTGAGTCCAGTCCGCCTGAGCGTTGCCGGGTCCGCCGTTGCGGACCTGGGAGATCGCGTATGCACGTTCGCGGATGAGCTCTGCGCTGGGCGGACAGCAGGAGGCATCAGCGGCGCTTGCGCAGGGCAATGAGGTGGCGGCGGAAGGGTGTGACGCGGACGGCTTGCTGCGGTGTGACATGAAGGTCTCGTTTCGTGAAACGGGGACGAACAGAGTTGACGCTGCGGATGTCCCGGAACGCTCCGGGAGCAGTGGCGGAAATGACCCGTTGCTCAACCGCTTCTACTGACTCAATGGATGATGGGGCGGGCGCGGAGGTTCATCCACTCGGAAGCTTCCCCTATCCGATCAGGAGTGCTGCGATCGGATTTGGGGAGCGAGGGCCCTTGGGCTCAAGGGGCCGACGCGCGTGGCGGCCTGCGACAAGGCCACGGCACTCGTGAACGAAGAGTGCGATCGGGCGATCGTCGAGCGGTTGGGCCCTTTGACGACTTTCTACCGCCGAACCAACAACGGTTGGCCCTCGGTACGGCGGATTTGCCGTGGGAGCAGCGACACTTCGAGCGGAGTCACCCGTCGGCCTCCGGCCCATCCGCGAGCGTTCTGCGAGGAAGCCACCCTAGAAAAAAGCGGGAGACTCTCGGCTAAAGAGTCTCCCGCTCAAGCGGAGAGGAGGAGATTCGAACTCCTGATACGGTTGCCCGTATACGCGATTTCCAGTCGCGTTCCTTCAGCCGCTCGGACACCTCTCCGGCGAAGGGCGGGAGTTTAGGGCGGGGGGCGCGGATGGGAAAGTCCGACGCTGGAAATGGCTGATCGGGGCGAGGGCGGTGCGCGGGGCGGGTCAGCGGCCGGTGGCCGGTTTGAGCCTCTGCAGGAGTCTTACGCCCCGGCTTTGCTTGAGGATCGGCCAGCCGACCGCCACAGCGATTGCGGCCCCGGCGACGACGTCCGAGAGCCAGTGGGCGTCGAAGACCAGGCGTCCGGCTGCCACGGTGAGCGCGAGGAAGGCGACGAGCCAGCGGATACGCGGATAAAGAGTAGAGAGAAACAGGGCCATCACCACGGCGAAGGCGGTGTGGCTGCTGGGCATGCTCCAGAGCTGCGCGTGCGATGGGGAGGACCAGTCCCACGCGTGGACGTTGAGCGTGGTGCCATCCTTGAACTGGACGGGGTAGGTGCCCCAGGGGTAGAGGAAGGTGTCGGCGTCGTTGAACTTCGGGCGGGGGCGCCCGATGAGGTTCTTCATCAGCGTCACGGTGAGGCCGACCGCTGCGAGAGCGAGCGCAAGGTCAAACAGGCGGGCACGCCTGGCGGGGTCGAGCAGGATAACCGTCAGCGAGATGAGCACGATCGAGACGCCCTGTCCGAACTGCTGCAGGGCCTCCCATTCACGCTTGATGTCGCCGCTGAGGCGGACGTGCGAGAGCCAGCCGTTCACGGAGGTGTCGAAAGGGTGCAGTGCGGCGAAGGCGACCGCCCCTGCGGCGAGGGCCACCAGTGTGAAGCGGACGCCCGGCGTGCTCTTGGGCAGAGTCGGCGGAGGGCTAACCTCGTTTGACGTGTCAACTGTCAATGGTGCGAGTGCGGTCGGCGGAGGGGGTGGCGGGAGCGGCGGCCGGTGGCGTGCGCGCGCGCGGTTGTGGGGGGTGGCGGGGGTCTCGCTGGTGGTGCTCTGTCTGGCAGTGTATCTGCCGGGGCTGTGGACAATCCCGGCGGTTGACCGGGACGAGTGCCGCTTTGCACAGGCGAGCCGCCAGATGTTTGAGCAGGCGGTGCTGCCGCAAGACCAGCAGGACCTGAGAGTAGATGAGCGGTCGGGGATGCCGCTGGGGCTGCACGCGGGGGGGTGGGTGGTGCCGATGTACCAGCACACGCCGCGGCTGAACAAGCCGCCGCTGGTCTACTGGCTGCAGGTGGCGAGCGCGTGGGTGATGACGGGGGGCGATCCGTCGCGGGACGCGATCTGGATGTACCGGCTGCCGAGCCTGCTGAGCGCGCTGGGGACGGTGCTGATCATCTGGCGGCTGGGGCTGCGGATGTTCGACCCGCGGGTCGCCTGGCTTGCGGGCGCGCTGCTGGCGGTCTCGCCAATAGTGGTGTGGGATGCCCACCAGGCGCGGGCCGACCAGTTGCTGACGGTCTGCACCGCGGGCGCGATGGCCTGCCTGTGGAGGGTCTATGCGGGCGGTGCGCGGGAGCGCGGGGGCCGGATCGGCTGGGTGATCGGTCTGTGGGTGTGCGTGGGGCTGGGTGTGCTGGCGAAGGGGTTCATCACACCTCTTGTGGTTGGGGGCGCAATTGCTTCCTTGTGCGTTTCGGAGCGGAGCCTGCGGGCGGCTCGGCTCGCACGCCCGCTGGTGGGCGTGGTGGTGGTCGCGGCGGTCGTGGTGCCGTGGGTCTGGCTGCTGAGCCGGCACGTTGGCCTGGATGTCTACGGGCGGGAGGTCTGGCGGGAGGTCTTCCTCCGCGCGGCGACGGGCGCGAAGGACGGCGGCCGGAGCTTTGTGCCGCCGGGCGTGCACCTGGTGCTTCTGGGTGCGCTGTTCTGGCCGGGGTGCCTGTTGGTCTGGCCGGCGATCGGTCGGGCGCTTGATCGCGCGTGGGGGTTGAGCCGGGGCGGGGTGGGGGCGCGAGCGGGCACGGTGTGGGGGCGGGTGCGCAACCGGCTGGGGGCGGTGCGCGGGCGTGCGGATGGGCGACGCGCGGAGCTGCTGCTGCTGGCGTGGATCGTGCCGGCGTGGGTCGTCTTTGAACTCTCGCCGGCGAAGCTGCCGCACTACACGATGCCGCTCTACCCGGCGCTGGCGTTGCTGACGGCCAGGGCGTTCTTCGCGGCCCAGGCGCGGCTGCGGGTGGGTGGGCGGCTGGGCGTGTGGGGGTGGTTCGCGGTGGGGGCGCTGCTGCCGGTGGCCGCGGGCGCGGCGGTGCTGATGGGTGACCTTTCGCGCGAGGTAAAGGTCGGGGCGGCGGTGTTTGTCGTCGGGCTGATCTGTGTGCCGGTGTGGGGTGCGCTGC
>JAUXUZ010000117.1 GCA_030680655.1 Phycisphaerales bacterium | reverse complement strand
ACAAGTTCGGCGGCGAGCGCTTCGGCCTGCGAGAGCAGCTCCCGGTACGTCACCAGCACCCGCTCGGGGCGATCGGGACCCGGCGGAACATCCACCGCAATGGCGTCGGGGTTCCGCCGCGCAACCGCTTCGAAGATCTGGTGGAGCAGCCGTGGGCTGGTCGAGTTCGCTCCTTCCATCGCTCAGGCTACCCGATGCTCGCTCAGCTTTCGCCGCAGGTGGTCGGCCAGGCGCGGGTAGAGCTCGCGCTGCTGCTGGAGCGTGAGGTACTTGAAGCCGCGCACCATCGCCCCGCCGCAGCGCCCGCACTGGCACGCAAACGGCGTGGACATCTCGTACTCGGTGGTGTTGTAGTCGAACGTCACCTCGTCCCACCGGTCGATCGGCACCAGGGCGACGAGCTTCAGGCCCACCAGCGCCGCGTTCGGGGCGCACGAGTGGTTAAGGTAGCGCCAGGGGTGGCGGTCGGGGTCCTGCGTCAGCCCCTCGACGTTGGGCAACTCCACGTGCAGGTGCTCCTCAACCTGCACAGAGTACTTCGACGGTCGATCGACGAAGACACCGTGGATCTCCAGCACCGTCGCGCCGGGCTCGATCGGCTCGAGGGCGATCACGCGGAGGGCATCGTCCTTCATCGCGACGCCAATACGACGGCCCCCGCCCCCCCCGGTGGCGGCGTGAGCAAGAGCGGCGAGCGGCAGTGGGTCAATCATCGAGTTCCCTTGTTATCGGTGCAGGCGCGTGCCCCACGGGCCACACGCACAACTCCCCGGAGTTGGCTCTGCCCTGTGGTAAACGCCCATCCCTTCGCGGTATTGCAGAAAACGGCGCCACGCCCGACCTTCCCGCACCAACGCCCAGCCGTGTCAATCCGCCGCCCGCACTGGCTTTGCACGGCGTTCGGCCGCGCTGCGGTCGTGCAGGCCGGGACCATCCGGGTCGGCCAGGCGCACCCAGCGCAGCTTGGCCGAGCGAGAGCGGGCGTTGAACCGCACCTCTTCATCGGTCGCTACCAGCGGGTCGCGGCTTTCGCGGGCGTAGATGCCCGCCCGGTACCCCTTCATGAAAGCGTGCTTCACGCGCCGGTCCTCACCGCTGTGGAAGCTGATGACCGCCGCGATGCCACCCGGCTTGAGCACCTCCGGCAGCACCGCCAGCAGCGAGTCGAGGTTGGCCAGCTCACGGTTCACCATGATCCGCAGCGCCTGGAACGTCCGCGCGGCCGGGTGGAGCTTTGCCCCCGCGCCGCGCTCGACCGTGAAGTCGCGCGCCTCGCAGATGATCTCCATCAACTCCTGCGTCGTCGTGATGGGCCGCTCCTTGCGACGCTCGACGATCAACGCCGCCACCCCCGCGGCGTCCTCCTCATCTCCGTACTCAAGGAACGCTTCCGCCATCTCCTGCTCGCTCAATCGTGCCAGCAGGGCGGACGCCGGCTCACCGCGGCCCGGGTCCATGCGCATGTCCAGCGGCCCCGGCCGGCGGTAGGAGAACCCGCGCTGCGGATCGTCGATCTGCGTGCTCGCCACCCCGACATCCGCCAGCACCGCATCGACACGCCCACCCCCCACCCCCGCCTGCGCGAT
>JAUXUZ010000116.1 GCA_030680655.1 Phycisphaerales bacterium | reverse complement strand
GGGTGAGAGGCAGGCACGAGGCTGGCGCACTGGGCACTGGCGGATTGGCGGATTGGCGGTTGGCGGTTGGCGGACTGGTTGACTGCCTTGGAGCCCGGAGGGCTCATAGTCCATAGCCGGGGGCAACGCCCCCGGTAAATGCCCATGCGTGCCCCCGACCGCGAAGCGGTCGTACCCCTTCGGTTACTCTGCGCGACATGGCGACCACCCTCACCTGCGCTCTGATCCACTTCATCTTTTCAACCAAGGGCCGCGCGGCGCTGATCACACCGGATGTTGAACCCGCGCTCTTCGCCTACATCGGCGGAATCTGTGAGGGCCAAGGGTGCGTGCTCCGCGCAGCCGGGGCTGCTGATGATCATGTCCACCTGGTCATCTCACTCGGCAAAGATGCTTCGATGTCGTCGATCATGATGCACGTCAAGAAGGACTCGTCGCGGTGGATGAACGACCGGGGTGAACCGAGATTCGCGTGGCAGGACGGGTACGGGGCGTTCTCGATCGGGATGTCGCAATTGGCAACCGCACGGGCGTATCTCGCCAAACAGCGAGCACACCATCAGCGCGTGACGTTCATGGAGGAGTTCGAGGACTTCATCCGGCGTTACGAGGTTGATTACGACCCCGCGTTTTTGTGGACGTGAGCGGTACGACCGCTTCGCGGTCGAAGACACGTTGTTGGTGCATACCGGGGGCGTTGCCCCCGGCTATGGACTAGGAGCCCTCCGGGCTCGAAGCAAAGGGCGCGAGGCACGTGCTGTCTTGCTCGTCCCGCGGCACCACCTTCTGTCCCCAACCAACGCTCCATACGCCTTACTCAGGCTGCGGGAAGCTCGCGTCGAGGAACCGCCCATCCTTGTGGAAGAGCTCACCGTCGGCGAAGATCTGGCCGCCGGGGCAGCCGCCGCGCGGGCGCATCTCGCAGATCATGTCCCAGTGCAGGCCGCTCTCGTTGATGTTGCCGGTCTTGGGGTATCCGGCGCCCACGGCGGCGTGGAAGGTGCCGCCGATCTTCTCGTCAAAGAGGATGTTCTTGGAAAAGTCCGCGACGCCGTAGTTGGTGCCGATGGCGATCTCGCCCATGTTCCGGGCGCCGTCGTCCTGGTCGAGCATCTTGGTCAGGAAGTCGAGGCCCTTGCTCGCCTTCGCATCGGTCACGCGCCCCTTCTTGAACTCCAGGCGCACGTTGTGCACCTCGTTGCCCATGTAGACGGCCGGGAACGTGTAGTTGACGTGCCCCTCTACGCCGAAGCCCCCCATGCTCGGGAGCGTCGGGCCGCAGAAGACCTCGCCGTCGGGGAAGTTTGCGTGACCGCAGCAGTTCTCCCAGATGCCCTTGGACACGTCGACGCGCAGG
>JAUXUZ010000131.1 GCA_030680655.1 Phycisphaerales bacterium | reverse complement strand
AGGCTGGGGTTGGTGGTCACACCGTCGAGCACGCCGAGCGCTGCGGCTTCTTTGATCTCGTCAAGATTCGCCGTGTCGATGTACAGTTCCATGTCGCTGCTCCGTGCGTGAGGGGTAGGGGAATCGCCGTGAGTGTATCGGTGATCGGGTGGCGGGTGCAACCGCGCCCAGCCGGGGCCTTGTGGTTAGGCTCTGCGGGCCGGGTGCTCTGGATCGCCCGGCGCGCCGCACCCTGGCACGCTTGTCACCGAGATACCTACTTCACCATCGCCCGCAGCTCGCGGCGGAGCACCTTGCCCGTTGCGTTGCGAGGGAGCGTTTCGATGTGCCGGACTTCGGGCACCTTGTAGCCTGCGAGCTTGCCGCGGCACCACGAGACGATCGACTGGGCGTCGAACGTCTCCCCCTCGTTGAGCTCGACGAAGGCGACGGGCTGCTCGCCGCGCATGGGGTCTTTGATGCCGATGACGCCCGAGTCCTTGACGGCCGGGTGGTGGTTGACGACCTCCTCGATCTCGCGCGGGAAGACGTTCTCGCCGCCGATGATGAGCATGTCCTTGAGACGCCCGGTGATGTAGAGGTGCCCGTCGTCATCGATGCGGCCGATGTCGCCGGTGCGGAGCCACCCTTCGCGGTCGAACGCGGCCGCGGTCTCGGCCGGCAGTTGGTAGTACCCCTGCATGACGTTTGGGCCCTTGATGCGGACTTCGCCATCCTGGTTGCGCCCCAGGATGCTCCCGGAGTCGGGGTCAACGATGCGCTGACGCACGCCGGGGAGGGCCTGGCCCACCGAGTGCGGCTTGAACTCGCTGGGCCGGCACCAGTTGGTCACCGGGCTCGTCTCGGTCAGGCCGTACCCCTCGGCGATGCGGACGCCGAAGCGGTCGAAAAAGGCGGTGGCCACCGCGTCGGGGAGCGGCTCGCCGCCCGAGACGGCGTAGCGGAGCGAGGCAAAGTCGTCTGGGCCAGCGTCCTTGACCTGCAGCAGGGCGTTGTACATCGAAGGGATCGCGATCATCGCCGTCGGGCGGTGCTGCCGGAACGTCTTGACGATCCGGCCGGGCACGAACCGAGCCGAGTTGATCACCCTGCACCCGCGCGTCAGCGGCAGCAGCGTGAGCACGGTGAGCCCGAACGTGTGGAACTGCGGCAGCACGCCCAGCAGCACCTCGTCCCTGCAGAAGCCCACCCACTCGATCGCCTGCCGGATGTTGGTGGAGATGTTGCCGTGGCTGAGCATCACCCCCTTGGGCTTGCCGCTGGTGCCGCTGGTGTAGAGCAGCAGCGCCAGGTCGTCGTCGCTGTTGATCGCGGGGATGCGCGGCTCGGGGACGCGCTTGAGGTCGAGCGTGTCCATCTTCAGCAGCTTGACGCGCTGCGGGGTGAAGCCGAGGTAATCGATCATCGCGGTTGCGGTCACCACCGTGTCGCAGCCGCAGTCGTCGATCACGTACTGCAGTTCCTCCTGCTTGAGCAGGAAGTTGAGCGGCACGACCACGCGCCCGCTGATCCACCCCGCCAGCGCGGCGATCGGGAACGCGCCCGAAGAGGGGAGCATGACAGCGACGGGCCCACGCTTGCTCTGGCAGGTGCGGTCGAGCACATCGGCGAGGTTCATCGCGGCGATGAGCAGCTCGATCCGCCGGTACGAGCGGGAATCGTCGATCACACCGTGCTCGAGCGGGTATCGGAGGCAGGTGCGGATGATCGGCCAGTGGATGCTCAAACCCGGCTCCCTCAAAGTTGCGGTCGGCCCCCCCGGTCGCGCCGATAGTACCGATATCCGCTCCCCACTTCTGTCGGAGGTCATGCCATGCCCCGCGCACGCTCGTACGCCCTTCTGTTCGCCTCCTTCATGGCCGCTGCGCTGA
>JAUXUZ010000066.1 GCA_030680655.1 Phycisphaerales bacterium | reverse complement strand
GCGGGCCGCGCCGTCCGGCGCGGCCCGCGTGGGTGATTACTTGATGAAGCCGACCAACAGGCCGA
Source organism: Phycisphaerales bacterium (assembly GCA_030680655.1). Classification (GTDB taxonomy): domain Bacteria; phylum Planctomycetota; class Phycisphaerae; order Phycisphaerales; family UBA1924; genus JAJTGZ01. The sequence continues at coordinate 11,931 of JAUXUZ010000066.1, read as the reverse complement.
CGACGACGGCGAAGAGGGTCGCACCCTCAACCAGCGCGGCGGCGAGGATCATGTTGGTGCCGATGGGGCCCTTGGCCTCGGGCTGGCGGGCGATCGACTCAACGGCACCCTTGCCGATGAGGCCGATGCCGATGCCGCCGCCGACAACGGCGAGGCCGGCACCGACAGCGCCGAGACCCTGACCGGTGGTGACGGGAAGCTTGGCAGCCTCCTGAGCGAAGGCGGGAGCCGCGGTGGCGGCGAGAGCGAGAGCAGCGATGACGATCTTGTTCATGCGAGACCTTTCAGAAAAACCGCACAAGGGAAAGAAGCGCCCTGTCACGCAGGGCAATTGACCCGTCTTCACGCGTGCGCGTGCTCGTGGTCGTGGCCCTCACCGTGCTCGTGCTCACCGTGGTGGCTCAATTGGCTGATAAAGACGGTCGTCAGGAACATGAAGACGAACGCCTGGAGGAGTGCAACAAAGAGCTCAAGGAAGTAGATCGCGATGGCCGCGACCACCGAGATCAGCGAGATCGACCCGCCCAGCACCGAGCCCAGCCCGCCGGCGGTGACAAGGGCAATCCCCTTCACCGCGAACATGAACAGCACGGCCACAAGGATGTGCCCGGCGGTCATGTTGGCGAACAGTCGCAGGGCGAGCGCCACCGGCTTGATCGCCGTGCCCAGGATCTCGATGGGGATCATCAAGAGCCACAGGTACCACGGCGTGCCCGCGGTGAGGTGCTTCACGTAACCGACGACGCCAAGCTCACGAACACCCGCGACGTTGATGATGATCGCCGAGATGAACGCCAGCACGCCGGTGACGAAGATGTTCTGCGTCGCCGTCGCGCCCAGGATGCCCGTCACGCCCTCGCCGTGACCCTTGCCCATCGCCGCGTCGACGATGTGCGTCGCGTCGGTAAACGGCACCAGACCCAGCAGGTTGTTGATGAGGATGAAGAAGAAGATCGTCCACAGGAACGGCATGAACGTCTTCGTGCGCGAACCCAGCAGCGGCTCGGCCGTCTCGTCACGCAGGTAGATGCAGATCACCTCGATCGCGTGCGCAAACGGGTTGCGCGTCACGTACCGCTCCGACCCGTCCGCCTGCGGGCCCGTGGCGATCTTGCCCGCCGCCCACCACAGAACCACAAACGTCAGCAACCCCGCCAGCAGCAGCGTGCCAACGTGCGAAGACCAGAGCCACACGCCGTGCATGCCGAACAGGTCCTCCGACCAGAAACCGGTGTTCACGACGTGGTTGACAGGGTTGTCGCCGGCAAAGGCAAGCGTGGTAAGCATCAGTGGGTCTCAATAGCCGCGGCAGCGCGGGAGGGTGAATCCAGGTTGGTTGAAGCGGAGGCGGGAGCGACAGGACGGTTGAGGTTCTTCACACCCCACGCGGCCTCAGCGACGATCGCCGCCAGCCCGCACGCGAGGAACACAATCCAAAAGACCATGCCCGTCGGCTTGTCCATCCGGCCCAGAAAATAGACCGCAAGGGCGAGGGATAAGGAGACGAACATCCGCACCGTTGAGCCCGCCAGCAGGGCAACTGGGGCCGAGGCGGGTGTCCGAACCGCCGCGTAGGCAAACAGCCCAAGACCGGCCATCGCCGCGGCCAGCACGCACAGCGCACCCTCCACGGTCGGCATCAAGATCTGAGGGTTGGCGGCTTCAAATGTCACCTGGGTCATCACGCCGCCAACAAGGGCTGCGGCGCAGACAATCGCCGCAAGCATGAGCCACGCCAGCACGGCCAGACTCCCCGCCGGCAAGGCAGCCACGAGAGGCTGAGGAAGGGCTGAACTCGGGGTGGAGGGGTGAACGGGAGTCAAGGGGGCCAAGTGTAGCGGTGGTGTAAGGGGTTGGGAAGGGGTCAACCCCGACGAATTGAACGCCCGGACGGGGCAACTGGGGCGGGTGGGTGGGGGGAGTGGACGGGCATTACATCAGCTTCCGGGCATCCTGCACGAACCGAAGCCCGCCGATCACGATGCCTGCCAGCAGCCCGCCAACCAGCGGCCAGGGAGCCGCCGAGGGCGTAAGCCAGGTTTGTACGCCCCATCCGATCAGCCCGAGGGCGACCACCGCGAGGGCGAAGTTCCCGCCGATGGTGCCGATCCGCACCATCTGCTCCATCGTGCCGTCGTCCTTGCTGGCCCGCCCCGGAGCCTGCTTCTTCTGCTCGACGCTCGGAAACCGCGAGCGGTCAAGCGGGGTGCTCAGCGCATCGGGGATCTTCAAGCGTGGATCGTCTGGCATGTTGGGCTCGGGGCGAGGGACCAGCGACTGAACGCGTTGAGCCTACACCGGGCACTTGCTCATCGCGTGCGCCCGCGCGGCGTTGAGCGCTTCCTTCACCTTGGTCAAGTCTGTGCCGCCACCCTGGGCCATGTCGGGCTTGCCACCGCCGCGCCCGCCACAGGCCGCCGCCGCATCCTTCACCCAGTCGCCCGCCCTGAGCCCGCGCTTCTGCAGCGCATCGGGCACCGCCGCAACGATCGTGAGCTTCCCCTCGTCCGCATCGGGGCTGATCAGCAGCAAGCCGTGGCGTGGGCGCAACTCGCGGATCGTGCTCACCGCGGCGTTGAGCGCATCGCGGTCACTCCCTGCCTCGATCGTGGTGATGATGCACGAGCTCATCTCCCACTCGCTGCTGCTGGCGATCGACCGCGCAGCCGCCGACACCTCCGCCGCGCGAGCGCCCGACGCCGCCTTGCCCGCCTGCTTCACCTTCTCCTGCAGCGCCGCGATCCGCGCCCGCAGCGTCTGCTTCACCGTCAGCGGGATCGTGAGCTGGTCGATCTCGGTCACCAGCGACTTCACCTCGGCGACGAACGCGTCACCGGTCAGCCGCTCGGCGGCGTCGAGCCGCGCCGAAGCCGCCTGCCCTGCCACGATCGCGGCCTTGGCCGGCACGCCCGAGAGCGCGGTGAGCCGGCGGATACCCTTGGCAACCCCTTCTTCACCGACGAGACAGAAGTCGCCGATATCGCCCGTCTTGGCCACGTGCACGCCGCCGCAGAACTCCGCGCTGCTCTGCGTTGCGCCGGATGTATCAAAGAGGTGCTCGACCGTGCGCCCGATAGAAACCACGCGCACAGGGTCCGGGTACGCCTCGCCAAAGACCGCGCGAACGCCGTGGATGGTCTGGGCCTTGCCCAGGGGTACAAGGTCTGTATGCACAGGGAAGTCGCTCTTGATCTGGCCGACCACGGTCTGCTCGATCCGCGCGAGTTCCTCAGGCGCAACCGGCTTTCCGTGGCTGAAGTCAAACCGCAGGCGGTCGTCGGCGACCAGCGAGCCCTTCTGTTCAACGCCGTCACCCAGCGCAGCCCGCAGGCCGAGGTTCAGCAGGTGCGTCGCGGTGTGGTGCCCGCAGATGCCCGCGCGCCGGTGCGGATCGACCTTCAGCAGCACCTCGTCGCCGACCTTGATGTCACGCCTGGCGAGCTTGCCCAGGTGCGCGACGTACCCGCCGTACGCCCTGGTGTCTTCCACACGGAACTCGCCACCGTTCTCTCGCCCGCCGCCGCGCGTGCCGCGATCGTCGTCATCGTCGTTGGCGTTGGCCGCGCTGCCGCCGGCAGCGCGGAGCACCTCGATGCGCCCGGTGTCGCCAACCTGCCCGCCCATCTCGGCGTAGAAGGGCGTGCGGTCGAGCACCAGCACGTAGCGGTTCAGCCCGGCCGAACTGGCGGCCAGGTGCTCGTCAAAGTCCTTGCCGTTCCAGATCGCCTTGACGGTTGCGCGGACCTCGCGCCCGTGGAACTTGTCGGTGTCGTCAGTCGGCGCGATGTTCATCGCCTTCAGCCTGGCGATCGCGTCGCCGGTGAGCGCGAGGTCGCCGTGCTCGCTGACGAACTTGCCGCCGGCGCGGGCCTTCTCCTTCGCCTCGTCCATCAGCTTCTTGAACGCCGCTTCATCGACGTTGAGCCCGCGCTCCTCCGCCATGAGCTTCGTGAGGTCAAAGGGAAAGCCGTACGTGTCGTAGAGCTTGAACGCGTCGTCGCCGCCGATGCCGCGCGCGGGGCCGAAGTGCTCGTCGGCCCACGTCGGCGTGATCTCGTCAACCTTGGCCGATGCGACAAGCCGGTGCCCGTCCTTCTCGTGGATGGCGACCGTCCAGCCGTCGGAGTCTTTGCTGGTCGAGACGGTCTGGTTTTGGGCCTGGTGGTGGGGGGCAAGGCGGGCCCGCGCGAACGCGCGGACCGAAGCCTCGTCAAAGTGAACGATGCCCCGGTCGAGCGTGCGTGCAAAGCTCTCCTCTTCACCCTTGATAATCTCGATGATCCGCTTGGGGTCCTTGCCGAGTTCCGGGAACGCAGGGGCCATCTGGTCCACAAGCACCGGCACCAGCGAAGAGAAGAAGCCGGTCTTCGCCCCAAGGCACTGACGTCCGTAGCGCACCGCGCGCCGCAGGATGCGCCGCAGCACGTACCCGCGCCCCTCGTTGCTGGGCGTCGCGCCGTCGGTGATCGCGAACGTCAGCGTGCGGATGTGGTCGGCGATCACGCGGTAGGCGGTGTCCTTGTTCCCGGCGTCGGCCGCGCCCAGTCGCCCCGTGTACGCCGCGGCGTGGGTCGACCGCTCGATCGCCACAAACAGCGGCGCGAACACGTCCGTGTCGTAGTTGCTGCTCACCCCGCGGATCACGCTGACGAGCCGCTCGAACCCCATGCCCGTATCAACGTGGCGCGCCGGCAGCGGCTTCAGCGACGCATCGGCCTCGCGGTTGAACTGGATGAACACGTTGTTCCAGACCTCAAGCACCAGCGGGTCGCCCGAGTTCACCAGCATCGCGGCGTCGCGCTTCCCCTGGCCCGAGGCCGTCACCCGGTCAACGTGGATCTCGGTGCACGGACCGCACGGGCCGGTGTCGCCCATCTCCCAGAAGTTGTCCTTCATGTTCCCCGGCAGCACGCGAGCCGCGGGCAGGTACTTCAGCCACACCTCGCGCGTCTCAAGGTCCGGCGCCATCCCCGTCTTGGTGTTGCCGCCGAAGTACGTCGCGTAAAGCGCATCGGGGTTGATGCCGTAGACCTTCGTCAGCAGCTCCCACGACCAGTCGATCGCCTCCTGCTTGAAGTAGTCGCCAAACGACCAGTTGCCCAGCATCTCAAAGAACGTGTGGTGGTACGTGTCCTTGCCTACGTCGTCTAGGTCGTTGTGCTTGCCGCCCGCGCGGATGCACTTTTGGCTGTTCACCGCCCGCTTGAGCCGGCCCATCGCCGTGCCCGGGTCGGCCTGGCCCAGAAACAGCGGCTTGAACTGGTTCATCCCAGCGTTAGTAAACAGCAGCGTCGGGTCGTCCTGCGGCACGCACGGGCTGCTGGGGACAAACGCGTGCGACCGCGGGGCCGCCTTGAAGTAGTCAAGGAAGGTGGAGCGGACCTGCGCGGCGGTCATCTGTGAGGAAGGGGAGGCCATAGGGACGCAGGGTAGGGGCGGGGGGGGGAAATGACCAAATCGCAAATCGGCAAACAGCCAAATGAACGCATGAAAAGCTTGAGACACCCACACCTTGGGGCGCGCGGAGCTACTGCCTTGAATCTGGCCCTTTGGTCATTTGCGATTTGGCCATTTCGCCGCTACGGCGCGGCGTTGGTCGGGCCCGGCGTGCCAAGCAGCGGCTCAAGGTACTGATCGCGCCCCAGGCGGCGCATGTTCTCCAACCGACGGTTGTGACCCAGCGGCGTAAAAACCAGACCCAGGGCCGTCTCGCCGGTGATGTTGTTGTACCGCACGCGGAGCGTAACGGTCACATCGGGGAACTCCCGGTTGATCCGCAGCGCGGTGTCCTGGAATTCATTCGCATCGGTGTCGTACGCAGCGGCGAGCCCGAGCGTATAGAGCGACGAGAGCCGGTAGTCGCCGCCGAAAGTGACATAGGTCGAGTCGAGCGGGTTGAGGTAGCGCAGCTCGATGAACGAGCGGAAGTCCCGCCCGTGGTCGGTCAGCACGCCCACGCTCGAGCGCGACGGCTGGTGCGTGTCAAAGTCGTACGTCGTGCCGCCGACGAGCGTGGTCGCGTCGGTCAGCAGCAGCTGAACGTCCGTGTTGACGAAGTTGCCAAACACGCTCTCCTCGGGCCGGTAGTCGAACCAGTGCCCCAGCGGGCCTGTCTTGTCGGTGTCGCTGGTCCCGTCAACGTAGTCGATGTTCCACCGCAGCAGGTCAACCGGTCGGCCCGCGACCGCCCCGTCGTCGGCGCTCGAACGCCCGCGCAGGGTCTGAAACGTCTGGTTCACCCCGAAGCGCCAGGCCGTCCCTTCCTGCCCGCCCTCGACCGAGTAGTCGTACACCGGCAGGAACTCGTTATGACGGTTCGTCCCAGCCGAGAAGAACGTCACCGACGGCTCAACGATGTGGCGGATCTGATGGATGTCCAGCGAGGGCACCTCGACCCCTTCGTAAACCCGCTGCACCTGCGTGCTGGCGCGGGCGCCGCCGCCCGCCCACCAGCGAAGCTGGTCCTGCTGGTCGGCCGGCGCGATCGCCGCGAAGTCAGTGTCGTAGAACGTCGCCCGCCCAACCACAAACGGCTGCAGACGCACCGGGCCCGCGCTCAGGTTCCACTCCAGCTGCTGGCGCGTGTCGGCGCGGATGACCGTGTCTTCGGTGAACCCCGCGGCGAGCCCTGCTGACTGGAACGACGTGTCGGGCGCAAGCCCGAACGCGTCCAGCGACGAACGCGGGCCCGTCGCAGCGGCGTTGTCGTACCCCAGCTGGCGCGGCGTCGCCTTGAAGAAGTCCAGCCCCAGGCGGCTCACCCGGTACTCGTGGGTCCACAGCAGCGCCCCCGGGTCGCTCTCGGCGAGCAGGTCGTCGGCGACACGCGAGTAGAACACCTCGGGGAGCTTGCGAACCGAGTACCCCTGCGACTGCAGCAGGTACTCGTTGGCGGCGAACGAATCGATGTTCCCCTTCGCCTGCACGGAGAAGAGCGTGTTTTCACCGTTGTAACGCAGGGTGCCGCTGGTCGCAAACTCGCGTCGCGACTCGGCCATCTGCTCGAAGTACGCGTCAACGAAGTTCACGTCGCTGACCGTCGCCGCCTCGGCGAGCATCGTCCACCCGCCGTCAAGGTTCACCCGCTGCTCGTACAGCGCCATCCCGCGCCCGTCGCTGTCTCGCTCGCGCCGGAAACCGCTGGTGAGCACGTCGGTGCCGTTGTCGTCCGGCACGCCGTAGGCCAGGATCGAGCCAACGTTCCCTTCCTCCAGCCAGCGCACGTCCGCGCCGATCGCGACACCGCGCTTGAACCAGGCGTCCAGCAGCAGGTCAACGTCGATGTTGAAGTCCGCCGGCGGCCGCAGGCCGGTGAGCCCGAACACATCCCAGCGTGTCTTGAGCCCGAACCCGCTCTCGGAGCTGTTCTCAAACCGCACATCCTTCAGCGGGAACCGCTCGATGTCACCGTTGTACGACGGCACCCACGCGAACGGCAGGCCGCCCAGGCGCGGGGAAAAGTTCTTGCCATCGATCATCACCCGCGAGGTCCCGTCAGCGTCCGGCTCGCGCGAGAGCGTGACCGAAGAAGCGCCCAGCGACAGGATCGGGTCGTAGAACGACGACGCGGCGATCGTCACACCCGTCGCCGTGATGCTCTGCCGCGTCGTCTGCCGGATCGAGTCCGCCCGCACGTACAGCGGCAGCCCCCGCCGCTCGTCGTAGGTCCAGAAGACCGCGTCAACCGTGTACGCCTGGTTGGCCGCCATGTCGTAGTAGACATACGGCGCGCGCAGCGTAAAGCGGTTGTCGGTCGCGACCACGTCCCCCTCGAGGTAGATGCCCAGGATCGCCGAGGCCGGCGCGCGGACCAGGTCCTCAACCTTCCCCTCCTTCATGAAGATCACCGCGTTCTGCGCCGACAGTTGCAGCGCGCGGTCGCGCGCCGGCTCGCTGTACTGCAGCACCACCCCGCCGGTGATGACGATGCGGTTCTCACCCCCCTCGGTCTTCAGCACCGGCTGGCCCGCCGCCACCATCATCACGCCCTTGCCCGAAAAGAGCCGCTGATCGCCACCAGAACCACCGCCGTCAAGCCCCGGCGCGCGCCGCAGCCGCGTGATCGGCGCCCGCGGGCCGTTCGGCCCGTACGCAGACCCAGGCTCGTACGGCCGGTTCAGGCTCGGCAGGTAGTGCGACAGCGACGAGTTCGGATCAGGGCGCGGGAGCGCCGGCGGCGCATCGGCAGGGGCAGACTCGGGCTCCTCCAGCCGGGTGAGGTAGCGGGCCAGCCGCTGCTCCCCTTCCATCACCAGGTCGTCGGTCCGCTGCTGGGGCGGCCGCCCCGAACGCGGCGCAGCGTCGCTGGCCAGCGTGAGCGCGCCGCGCACGCGCGCCGTCATCAACAGGCGGTCACCGCTCGCCCCCGAACCCGTTGACCCAAGCGGGTTGCTGACCCGGTCGAAGTACACCGCAATCTGGTAGAGCGCCTTGTCGTCGGGCGCAGAGCCGTCGTCGATCCGCTCGGCCCAGACCACCGCCCGCGAGGCGGTGAGCCGGCGCGAACCGATCTGCAGCCGAACATCGCCGCGCAGGAACATCCGCTGCACCGGCGCGCCGATCGTGCGCCGCTCCCCCTCGCCCGTCGGCGCAAGCTGCGCATCCTCGACCCACGTCCAGGCGTTGCGCGCGGTGACAATGAACCCCCCGTCCTGAGCGGGTAGTTCCAGCAGCAGCCCCGCAAAGTCCCGTCCGGTTGCGCCCCCGCCGGCGTAAGCGCCGGCAGGAGAAGCCGGTGATTGCGCCAGTGCCGATCCTGTCAACCCGGCGCTGGCCAGCAGCACGCCCGCAGTCAGCCGCGCGAACGCGCGGATCGGGCGGTCGCCTCGGTGGCGTCGTGCGGCAGGAACATGCGGCAAGCGGCTGGGCTGAAACATCGGGCCGCATGCTACGTGAACGGCCGGCCAACTACAACTCTCCCCCAAACCGCTCCCCGCCCGCCCGGCAGGCCCGCGAAGCCGCCCGCTACCGCACCGGTGTGAGCATCGAGCGGATCAGATCGCGCAGCGATGACCGCATCTCGCCGATCCCTCCCGCGCCGGCGATGCGCAGGCCCTGCACCGCCGCCAGCGCGTGCGCCGCGGTCGAAAAGCCCGCCCCCCCCTCAGCCAGCCCGGTCAGGAAGTAGTCACGCCACGTCTGGTCAACCGGGTCGATCATGTGCTCGACCGGGATGAGCGGCCGCAGCGGGAGCAGCGCCGTCGCGAGCTGGTAGCCGATCGCCGCAATCGAACGCACCTCGTCGCCCGCGGCCGTCCGTGTCGGCACCAGCTCCTGGTTGAGCCCGTACAGCTCGATCAGCAGCGACCCGCGCCGATCAACGTGCACCTGCGACATCGTCAAGGCCCCGTGGTAGACGCCGGTCCCGCCCGCCCCGGCCGTGTGGGCCGCGGCGCAAGCGCCCATCAGCTGTTCCAGCACGCGTTTGGTCTCCTCCAGCGTCAGCGACCCGCCCTTGAGTGTCAGCAGCCGGTCCAGCGTCACGATGCCGTCGGCGTCCCCGGTGTAGTCGCTGATCGTGAAGGGGCCAAGCTCCGCGTCCCACCCGAACTCCTCGACGCGCAGGATGTGCGGGTGGTCGGCCCGCTGCAGCAGCACCATCACCCGCTCGAACCGCTCACGGGCCCCCGGCTTCGCTGGGAAGACCCTGTCCAGCCGGTGCAGAAGGTGGCTGGTGTGGTGCTCGCTGCTCAGCACCAGGTGGCGCGAGCCATACACGGTCTCATCCAGCGCGCGGGTGAGGGTGTAGCGGTGCTCCGTGACGCCCGCGGCAGCAGGATGGGTAACGACTTCCACGAACGCGAGGGTAGCACAGGGGGTGCTCTCAACCGCCGCAACCCGGCGTCAAACGCCCGGCCGCGCGTGCTCCGCGGCTACCTTCACCGCATGTGGATCGAACCGGTGGTGATGAGCGGCAGGCTGATCCGCCTTGAGCCGCTGGAAGGCAGGCACGCGCCGGCCCTGCTCAGCGCGGCCGACCCGGAGTTGTTCCGCTTCACGCCCCAGGCACCGGCAGAGTGGAGCGTGCCCGGGTTCGTCGAGCAGATCAACAAACTGCGGGCCCGTGCGGACGTAATGCCCTTTGCGGTCGTCCTCAACGAGAGCGGCACCGCGATCGGGCGGACCACGTTCATGGACATCCAGGCCGAGCACCGCGGCGTAGAGATCGGGCGCACGTGGCTTGGCAGGGCACACCACGCCACGCCGGTCAATCCCGAGATGAAGTTCCTCATGCTGCGCCACGCCTTCGAGCGTCTCGCGCCGACCGCCGCGCGTGTGCAGCTGACCACCGCGGGGACAAACCTGCACAGCCAGCGGGCGATCGCCAAACTCGGCGCGGTGCGCGAGGGTGTGCTCCGCAGCAACCGCGTCGTACCCTCGGGCCCGAGCCCGTCCGACCCGCCGATGTGGCGTGACACCGTGGTCTACAGCATCCTGCCGGCCGAGTGGCCCACCGTCCGGGCCGGGCTGCTCGGTCGGCTTGGCTGGCAGATCGAGCCGTAGGACCCGGCAGTACACACCGGCCCGATCGCCGCCCCGGGTCCGGCCGAAACAAGAAGCCGGCTACCCTTGCCCGATGCCCTCGTACGCCCAACGAATGCTCGCGCTGCGCGTCCTGATCGGAACGCTCTGGGGCGGGTTCGTCTTCATCGCAGGCCTGAGCATCGCCGCGCGCCACGCCAGCAGCCTGCCCGGCGCCGAGAACGCGTTCCGCTTCGGCGGGGTCGGCCTCGCTTCGCTGGGCATGTTCATCTTTTCCTGCGTGGTCGCCGACAGGCTCTTCCCGCGGGCCGACCCACGCCTGTGCGCCGCCGTTCAGCTGCTCTTTGGGCTGGTGCTGATCGCGGCCGCCGTGTACGTGGGGGTCTTCATCCTGCGACTTAATCTCGCCAGGGCCTGAGCGGGCATCGCCGGCGCGCCGCCCCGGGTGCCTGCTCGCTAACCTACCGCCATGACCATCACCCGTACCACCGCGGTCGCACTCGCCGCGGGCGCGCTCGTCTTCATGTCACCGCCCGCGCACGGAGCAGCCCCGGCCGGCAGCGCCGCAGCGCTCACAGCGCCTGAAGCTCCCCAGCAGCAGGCATTGCGTGCCATCGCCGCTCAGCAGTTGGCCCGCGCAGCGCTCATGGACTTCCGCGCCCTGCCGAAGCAGGACGCAGGCCCCGCCGACGCCCGCTACATGGCGACGCTGCTGCGCGACGCGGTGAGCCTCGACGAGTCGAACGCCTTCATCCTCCGCTTCGCGATCGACGCCGCCGCCCAGGCTGGAGACCAGCAGGCGGTGCTCGCGCTGACCCGCGCCCTGGTGGGCATCGAGCCCGACGACACCAGCACGCAGTTGCAGCTCATCCGCGCACGTGTCGGCCTGGCACAGAACGCCGAAGAGCGACTGGCTCTGTTGGAGAACTTCCTCGGCCCGCGCGGCGAGCAGATCGACCCGTCCGTTCGCTCGCGCCTCGCCGTTGACGCCGCCCTGCTGCAGAAGGAAACCGGCGACGCGCGCGGCTTCGTCGAATCTCTCACCGCCGCCACGACGCTCGACGGCTCGAACACCGGCGCGGCCGCGCTCGCCCTGGACTTCTACTCCTCGAGGGTCAAGGACGCCCAAGGCCGCTTCGAGCTGCTCGCCAACACGCTGCTCGCCTCGCCCCTGGACGCGGGCATGCACGGCACGCTGGCCCGCGAGCTGGCCATCGCCGGCGCGACAGACCAGGCGATCCGCTTCTACGACAACGCCTTCGCCCTGCGTCGCCGGCAGGTCGGCCCCCGCTCCAGCGTCGAGAACGAGGCCGACGCACGCCAGCGTGTGGACTACCTCGTGCAGGTCTGGCGGTCACGCGGCCCTGAGGCGGTCGTCAAGCAGCTCAGTGACGCCGTTGACGGCCCGCGCCGCGTAGCACTGATCGATCTCGACGTCGCCTCCGCGAC
>JAUXUZ010000060.1 GCA_030680655.1 Phycisphaerales bacterium | reverse complement strand
GTCGCGGCCAATCTACCCTGAAGGTCCATGAAGTACCTGCTGCTGCTCGTTACTGTCTTCGCCGGCGCTCTGTTCCCGCTGCAGGCGGGTGTGAACGCGCGGTGCTCGCAGGCGCTTGGCCACCCGCTGTGGGCGACGCTGGTGAACTTCACCGGCGGCGCGGTCTTGTCGCTGGTTGCGCTGGCCGTGCTGCGGCCAGCGCCGCCGACGCTTGAGCGGGCGGGCGCAGCGCCGTGGTGGATCTGGCTTGGGGGGCTGTGCGGCATCGTCTTTGTGGGGATCGCGCTGGTGTCGGTGCGGTCGCTGGGATATCTTGGGATGATCAGCGGGCTGCTGGTGGGGCAGGTGCTCGCGTCGGTGCTCTTTGACCACGCTGGCTTTCTACGGGAGCAGACGCACGCGATGACGGTCGGGCGGGCTGCGGGGGTGGTGATGCTGACTGCGGGCTTCTGGCTGGTGAACCGGGACTGACGCTGGGAATGCGGCGTGCTTCCGCCCGGTGGAGCGACTGCGCCCAATTGCCCTTGCTAGAGGTGCTTGGAGGCCTCGCGGACGCTCAGAGGCGAGAGGCGTGCACCGTGGCTTGAGAGGAACGCGCTCACCCACTTTGGGTCTGTCCTGGCGTGCTGGCGCAGGGCCCAGCCGATCGCCTTGCGGATAAAGAAGTCCTTCTCGTGAGCCCTTGAGAGGCAGAACCGCTCGAGCATGCGGGGATCGATGCGGTCCTTGCGGTGGAGCTGGCAGATGATGGCCGCCCGACGGACCCACAGGTCGCGGTCGTCGATCCACTTGTCCATCACGGCGGAGACCCGTTGCGGATCGGTGTCGAACGCCCGGCCGCTCCCGCCGATGAGCTTGCCCGCGATCCAGTCGACGATGTCCCACCAGCCGCTCTGAACGATCATCGTCTTGAACATCGGGAGGGCGGCGGCGTTGTTGAAGGCCTTGCCGCGTTCGGCGTATTCGCAGGCCATGTAGAAGTACTCACGCTGCCCGTGCCAGCGCGGGGGTCGCATCGTTGAGTCTCGCCTGGGCGCGATTTCGTTCTCACCTTGCCGGTCACCCCCCTTGCCCGCTTCGAAGAGCGCACCGACCGCCGAGCGCCACGCCGCGGCGTCTGCCGGTGGGAACCTCAGCCAGGCACGCTGCATGATCTCGCGCCGTGGAGTGTTCATCACGCCGAAGAACGGCTGTGTGGTCTTCATGTACGCGGCCATGCCTCGGGCCTTGGCGGGGTCGGCGTTGGCGGCGAGCTCGCTGCGGACAAAGCCGACGAGCCCGTCCGACTTCAGAACGGAGTCACTGCCCCCCGCCGCTGGTGCGCCGTGTGCGGGTCGCTGGCTCATCGAGTGTCACCCGTTCATCGGTGTGCCGGCCTGGCGCGGTCGTTGTGCTCTGCGAGTGCTCACACCAGTTCGCCGTCTTCGAAGCCGCCGATCGCCAGGTCGTCGTCGGCCATGACGGTTTCGAACGGGCCGCCGTTGAGGGGGACGCCCGCCTCCCGCCGGCCGATCTCCTCGCCGATGAAGCCGCGCTGCGGCGCACTGGACCCGTTCGCGTAACCGCCACCGCCGCCACCTGCGGCGGGGTTTGGCATCTCGTGGGGGACCTCGCCCTCGAGGAAGCCCATGAGCTTCTTGGCTCGCACGGGGTGCTGGAGCTTGCGGATCGCCTTGGCTTCAACCTGCCTGACGCGCTCGCGGGTGACCTTGAAGATCTTGCCGACCTCTTCGAGGGTGTAGGTGTAGCCGTCGCCGATGCCGTAGCGGAGCTTGAGGATCTCGCGCTCGCGGTAGGTGAGGCTCTTGAGCACCTGCTCGATGCGGTGCTTGAGGGTGCCGTTGGTCGCGGCGTCGGGGGGCGAGTCGCAGCGGGCATCTTCGACGAAGTCACCGTAGAAGGAGTCTTCGGTCTCGCCGACGGGCTTGTCGAGGCTGGTGGGTGCCTTGGCGGTCTTGAGCACGCGCATGACCTCGGTCACGGTGAGCTTGGCGGCCTCGGCGAGCTGCGGCACGGTGGGCTCGAGCCCGGTGCTCTGGAAGAGCTCCTTCTGGATCTGGCGCAGGCGGCAGGTCGTCTCGATCATGTGCACGGGGACGCGGATGGTGCGGGCGTGATCTGCGATCGAGCGGGTGATGGCCTGGCGCACCCACCATGTGGCGTATGTGCTGAACT
>JAUXUZ010000045.1 GCA_030680655.1 Phycisphaerales bacterium | reverse complement strand
GAGAAGCGCCTTGACCGGCTGATCGAATCGCTCACCATCAGCCTGTTGACCGCTCACCCGGCACGGGGCAACGCCCTGATCCAGATGCTCCGCCATGACCTGAAAGTGCAGGTGCGGAAGCTCTGGTGCCCCGATGCGGCGTGGCTGGCCGGGTACAAGAAGTGCCAGCTTGCCCACCTGATCGGCGAGCTACGCGGGGCCGCGTACATCCACGCGGCACAGCAGGCGAAGAAGTCGGAGTTGGTGGAGAGTCTGGCCAAGCTGTTCGCCGACGCGGCCGAAGGAAAACTGAACGACAAGGAACTGGTTGAGCGGCTGAACCGGTGGTTGCCCGAGAACCTGCGTGAACCAACAGCGGCTGAGCAGGCCGACCGGGCTGAAGCTGCTTGAGTCATCAAAGGCCTCCGCGTCCCACCCGGCGGACACGCCGGGTGGGGCGATTGCCCCCCCGCTGTAGACATCCATGAGCCGGTTGGAGCCGTCGTAGCGGAAGACGTTGCGGCCGTCGTTGGCGAGGTTGCCCGCGGCGTCGTAGGTGTGGGTGAAGGGCGACTCGATGCGTGCGCGTGGTCTGGCGGCGAGCGTGATCGTGACCGCGGTGGCCAACCGGTGGGTGCGCGGGCTGCTGCACCAGATGAAAGAACCGCTGGCAGGGAACGGAAGCGGGGTGACGATGGCGGCGTGAAGGTGAAGCGGCGTGCCGTCTGATCTTGTAAACGATCCGAAGGACCGCCGGGAGAAGTGACCCCGCGTGAACGGGGCCGGTAAGCTCGCAGCGCCACCTGGGCGGCGATGCTCGACGGTACGATGGGACAGCCGGCCTCCTTTACGCCTCGGACGCAACCCATTTGGGCTACGGCCACCCCGGCCCGACGCTCGGATAGACGAATGGGATCACTTGTTCCGGCTTGACTTCTGACGGGTCTTCATATACGGTGGCACGATCAGCGCCGCGCGGCCGGTGACACGCCCCCGCTTGACAATCCCACGATCATAGATGCCACTCCCCCGTTGGGCGCCACGCCCCGGCCGTAGAGCCTATTTGGCGACATCTGCCGCTCCAGCTCGAAGCGGAATAGTAACTTCTCTTACAGCGACGATCGTAGGAGCCAGGGGCGGCTCGCTTGCGTTGATTCGCGACGACTTATCAAAAACATGATTTGCAATCAACTGAAGGTCCACATACTCATCACCGGTTGGAACCGCGTAAATGGCAACAATCACTGGAGAACTTGGAATAAAGTACCTTGCATTATTGTCCACCTTGCCAACTTGGTACTGTCTTATTGCTGTTCCATCTTTGACACTACGTTCAAACATGCATACAACATGCTGACTAGCACTTACAATGCCAATTCCTCGTCCCGGCATTCTTGCATACACGTTTCCAGACGCATCATAGAACAATATATGACCGGATAAGCACACCGCGTTGCTCATCTTGGCGCCCATCCAGCATCTGCGAAATGGGTACCCATATCCGATGCACGCCAAAGAAGCGAACAACAAAGCAGTTCCAAGCAAAAAACTCCGTCTTTGTCCTACAAAGAGGCCGCGACAATACCGAGAGTCCATTACCCAGTATGCTGGACGCAGCGATGCCGTCATACCTAACGCAAGCGGAATGAGCACAAACAGCTGTGATTGATAGTCCAGAGCCCTGCAAATGCGAGAAGTGAGGAAAAAAGCAACCAGCGAAGTTCCTATGCAAGATCCATAGAACAGCTTGGCTGGAACCGTGTCGATATGGGTGATTCTGGCGAATGAAACATAGACGGAAAGCCCGACACCCAAGAGCACGGCGCTCACCATGATTCCACTGGCATGTGGCCCCAAGAGTGAGTTGCTGATAAACTCAAGCCGCAGGACAAGCGGCACGCCCGCTACACCAAGCAATGCGAATATGCAGAATGCGAGTAGTTTCAATTAGTGATCCATGGGAGCCACCACGGCGCCGTAGTTGGCATGGGCGGGAAGACGCACGGTGCGGTTGAAAGGGCGCATTGCGTGCAGCAATTCATCGGCACCGCAGCGGGCGCTGTGTTGGCGATAGTGTAGGTGCACGCGGCCGCCATATCTGGAAGACTGATAGAATTCAGACAAGGGCTCCGCGCGGGGCATGTCCTGGTGTATGTAACCGTGAAGTACTTCGTACAAGTACAAGTCGGAAGAAAGGAGGCAAACAGTTCTTCATTAAAACAGATGAACAGTTCCCAAGGAGAGAAGACGCTGCTCCAAGTTGCGGTAGTTGTCGGGGTCCAAGGGCCGCAGAGGAGAGAGCAGGGCACCAGAGGGGTCTTGCCACCCAACGTACGAGAAAGAGCCATCACCGACGAGGTAGAGCAATTACGTAGCACGGAAGTGCAATCAGTAATCTTCGATGCAAATTGCGACGTCAAGCTGTGAATACTACCCAGTTCCAACTTAGCAGCGCACAGACCAAAGCCATCATTGCTGTCAATCGCATCACTGTTGCAGTACTCATACAGGTCCATCCCGTCAACATACCCCAGCGGGTCTTTCTGGAGCCATTTGCCGGTGTCGGAGGCCAGCGCCCGGTGGCGGACGTGGTAGACCGGCTTGTAGTTGGCGCTGGCGTCGCCCTCCAGGATCGGGTCGAACTCGTACCCCGCCAGGCCCTTGCGGTTGTTGATGGTCGCGTCGCTGATGATCCCGTAGCCCGCGCTGTACCCGGCGTTCTTCAGGTTCGTCAGCGTCACCGGATCGTCGGTGTCGCTGGTGCCGTTGCTGGTGACCCCGTCGGGGATCGCCTTGTGGGCCGAGTTGCCGATGTCCTTGTTCCACGCCACGCCGCCGGTGGTCCACGTGTCGCTGGTGTCGAGCGCCCCGTCGGGCCGGTCGGCGCCCCCGCTGGTCTTCAGGTCGCCGGGGCTGAACGCGTGCGGCCGCCCGTACGCGTCGTACACCAGCTTCTCCTTGATCGCGCCGTCGAAATCCATGATGGCCACCACGTCGTGCCGCCAGTTCTGCAGGTAATAGTACCGCTCCGCTCCCCGCTCGCGCATCACCACCTCGTCGATGTACGAACTCCCCCCGTACCCGTCCTTCCCCGCGGCCATGTACGTGAAGACCTCGGTCGGGCTCGACGCGGTCCCGACGTACATCGCCATCTGCTGCCACCGCTCGTTGTACTGGAAGTGGACCCAGTCGTCGCTGCCGTTGGGGGCTCCACCGCTGGCGTTAATGTCGTAGTGCCAAGCGATGCGGTGGCCCAGCCCGTTGTACCGGAACTCCTCAACCAACACGGCGGAGGTGTTCTTGACCAGACGCAGCCGGTCCCAGGCGTCGAAGACGTACTGGTACCCGACGGTAGTTCCGCCCGTCTTGTCGTCCCATTTCGGGAGGCCCTTCTTGTCGACCTCGGGCTCGATGTCGGTGCCCGTGACCTTGTCGACCTTGGTGTAGACGTTGATCTTGTTGAAGGTGTTCCCCGCCCAGTCGTCCTGAGCCGCCGACTCGCGCGTGCGCTTGTAGTCGACCCAGTTGCCCACCTGGTCGAGCTTCAAGGTGCCGCCGGTCTGCCAGTCCTCCTTCTGCACCACCGTCGAGATCGCGCCCGTGGTCATGACGCCGAACTCAAGCCCCTTCAATCGGTTCAGCCCGTCGCTCTCGTAGGTGCTGCTCCACGGCGTGACCCAGGCGTTCTCAACCGCCGTGGTGTTCGAGTTCTCGTCGTAGGCGGGCCGCGCGTCGTAGTAGATGGCGCCGCTGGAGCCGTTCTTCCACAGGCTGCGCTTGCGGCGTCCGAAGCGGTCGAACCCCACATCCCAGCCGCTGGTACCCCCGTCGGCACGCACATCGGTGATCGCCGACTCGACGACGTAGTTGCGCACCAGCGTGCCCGTCCCACCGTAGACGAAGATGTTCAGCAGCAGCGACGAGGTCGGGTAGCTCCGCGTCATCCACGTCACCCGCCCGTAGTCGTCGTCGTAGAGCGTCGTGCCGTAGCTGCTGTTGGTGAATGTGTAGCTGATCTCCTCCTTCTTCGTGCCGGCCCCGGCGCTGCCCAGGCCCGCCCCGTAGTAGAGCCCCGCGCTGGTGCGGCGGAGGCCCGATGCACGCGTCCCCGAGGTGGGGCTGGTCGTGTCCACCTTGGTGTAGGTGTAGTAGGTGTCGTAGTCGTTGGGTGACGTGCTGGTCACCGCCCCGTCGTTGTCCTGGCGGAAGTCAGTGAGGTTCCCCCAGTCGTCGTACATGTAGAGCACCTCGTCGGTCTCGTACGTCGGGGACAGGCTCGTGTTGGAGTACTGTGTCACCTTGGCCAGCAGCCCGCGCGTGCTGTACGCCCAGCCGCAGCTCTGCACCGCCGTGTCAATCCCCGACCCCGCCGCCTTGAGCACCTCGCTGATCTTGCGGCCGCCGGTGTCGTAGTCGTAGAGCAACTCGGTCCCGTTGTTGTCGATCTGGTAGGTCTTCTGGCCCTGCGCGTTGTACGTGAACGCCGTCGTTCGGTCGGCGGTGGTCTCACCTGCGAACCCCTGCGCGGGGTAGAGCACGTTGTCGAGCAGGCGGTTGTCCTTGACCGCGGAGGTGCCGGTGGTCGTGCCCTTGGTGGTGCCGTAGGTATACGTCGTCACCTGATCGTCGGTGTCCACGGCGTTGTCGCCGTCAAAGTCCACCCACACCGTCGCCATGAGGCCG
Source organism: Phycisphaerales bacterium (assembly GCA_030680655.1). Classification (GTDB taxonomy): domain Bacteria; phylum Planctomycetota; class Phycisphaerae; order Phycisphaerales; family UBA1924; genus JAJTGZ01. The sequence goes on along the minus strand of JAUXUZ010000045.1, from coordinate 2,320 downwards.
TTGGCGAAGGTGTAGCGGGTGTAGACGTCGTCGTCACCCGTCACCCCGCTGGGCGTCCCGTTCTTGTAGTTCTTGATCTCGGCGATCTTCCGCAACGCGTGGTCGTAGAGCCACCGCGTCTCCAGCGGGCTCCCGCCGTCCACCTTCGGCGCCTGGCTCGCCTGCACCGTCCCGTTGGCGTTGTACACCGTGTCGCTGCGCAGGGCCCCGTCGATCGACCCCCGCGCCCCCGCGTTGGCCGCCTGCCAGTCCGTCGCCGCGCGGTTGAAGTCCGCCAGCACGCCCGAGGCCTTGTATACCCCATAGTTGATCGAGACCGCCGGCCGGTCCAGCTCGTCGTACCAGTACGCCATGATCTGGATGCGGCCCTTCACGTCCGCCGAGCCGCCCCCCGTCAGCGTGTACTTGTAGACGTCGTTGTCCGCGTTGGTGTCCAGCGCCCCGGTGGTGGAGGTGTCGTCGTAGTTGCGCATGATCGACGCCGTCATCACCACCAGCCCGGTCTTGTCCGCGTCGCCGTAGACCGTGTCGGACTGCTCCAGCACGATGTCTCCGCTCACGCCCGAGGCGTCCCCGTACCCGCTGTCGTTGTTCCGCGCCAGCGTGTACTGGTGGACCGCCCGGCCCAGCCGGTCGTAGACCGTCTTGCTGTTGGCCGTGCCCCCCTGCTTGATCACACGCCCCGCGGTGTCACGCCACGTCAGCGACTCCAGGGAGTCCGCGTCGGTCCCGTCGCTCTGGGTCACCTTGTACCGCTGCGTCTTGTAGACCTGGCCGCGCGAGTCGTAGAAGGTCTTGGAGAGCGCTGTGCGGCTGCTCATCGTCCCGGTCGCCGCCGGGTCGGTGGCGGCGGTGAGGCCGCTGGAACTGGTGAACATCGCCGTCGCCGTCGGCCGGTTCCGCAGGTCGTAGGCCGTCACGCTGCAGGGCATCACCGGGGGGATCGTCACGATCGCCCGGCCGCGCACGTCGTAGAGGGAGGAGGTTTCGCGCATACTTGCCGAGTAGCCGAAGCCGTACGAATCCCCCTCCACATAGGCGGTCCGCTTGGTCACCAGGCTGTTGCCGACCCCGGCTGCGTCGTAGGTTGTCAGGTCGGTCTGCGTCATGTCGCCCGCAGCGCTGGTGCTGGCGACCGGGGGCCAGCTGCTGTCGCTGGTGCCCACCCAGTGGCTGCTGGTGCGGCCGAGGGCGTCGAACATGGTGCGGGAGATCGTGTCGGTGGGGTCCTTCACGCGGTCGGCGCGGCCCATGACGTCGTAGCTGTACTCGGTGCGGTCGTAGTCGGTTCCGGCGCTCCCCGTCCAGGTGCTGCTGGTCGCCAGGGTCACGTACTTGCGGCTCTCAGTCGCCTTGCTCCCCGAGGTGTTGTAGATCGTCGTGCCCACCGCGAAGACGTTGGCGCGGCTGCTCCCCGCCAGGTTCGCGCTGGCGTTCTCAAGCGCGTAGATCGGGTCGCTGTAGCTCTCGTTGAGCCAGTCCGCCTTGGCCCCTGTCGTGCTGGCAACCCCCAGCGTGCAGGAGAACTCGCCCTTGCCCGCGTGGTTGCTCACGCTGTAGCTCACCGGCCCGTAGTAGGTGAGCGTCGCCACCGGCGTGTCCTGCCGCGGGAAGCTGATCGTCGCCAACCGGCCGTCGGCCAGCTTGCTGTAGTACATCTCCGCGATCCGCTTGACCGGCATGCTGGAATCGGGCCGCGCAACGCTGGTCACCGTGCGGCCCACGCTGTCGTACGTCGCTTCCGTCGAGTAGACGAGCCCGCCGTTGGCGCTGGTCGAGAGCCCGAAGTCGCTCGGCCCGTAGTTGGTGTCAAAGTCCCCCGAGACGCTCGGGTCGGCGTCGCTCACCGTCCGCACCGGCAGCCCCATCGCGTTGTACTTCACCGCGGTGTAGATGCCGTCGAGGGCCACGCTGATCGCCATGCGCCCATCCTTACGCAGGTACGAGACCGCGTCGGCGGTGGTGTTGGCACCGTTCTGGTCCGGCGATGAGTTCTTCACCGCCGGGAGCGTGGTGGTCACGCTCTTCGTTGTCACGTAGAGCGGGCTGGTGTTGGTGCCGCTCCACCACGCGAAGGTGTACGTGGTGTCGTCGTGGTCGCTGCCGCCGGTCCCCCAGTACGCCTTGCTGGTGGCGATGATCGGCTTGCTGAGCGTCACTCCCCCGACCGAGGCGTCGCGCTGCGAGAAGGTGGTTTCGCTGAGGAGTTGGTTGCTACCGCCGGTTCCGGTCTGGTAGCCGTTCGACTCGATCAGCCCGGTGCGGTCACCGCTGGAGACACGCCCGATGTTGGTGATGAGGCCGCCGGTGCTCGACGAGC
>JAUXUZ010000036.1 GCA_030680655.1 Phycisphaerales bacterium | reverse complement strand
GTCGCGGGTGATGGTGGAGGTTGTGGGCGCGGGGAGGGTGATGTTGCGGAGGTGGTCGGCTTCTGGCCCGGCGGGTGTGATGAAAGCGACGTGGCCGAGGCGGATGGGGGCGCCGGCGGTGACCGTGGCGCGCGAACGCAGCTCGATAGTCACCTGCGCGGCGGCGGTGGTGCCGATCAGCGCGGCGATGAGGAAGGCGAGCGTGCTGAGGATGCGGGTGGCGTTCATGGTGCGTCCTGATTACCGCTTGAGCTGGGCGACGGTGCGCAGGGTCTCGTCGGCGGTCTTGATGGTGTTGCTGTTCATCTCGAAGGCACGCTGGGTTTTGATGAGGTCGATGAGCTCGCGGGTCGGGTCGACGGCGGAGCCTTCGAGGTAGTTCTGCAGGAGGAGGCCGAAGTTGTCGGTGCCGGGGTTCCCCTCGACGGCGGGCCCGCTGGCGATGGTGGGCTCGAAGAGGTTGCCGCCGATCGCCTTGAGGCCTGAGGGGTTGATGAAGCTGGCGAGGGTGATCTGCCCGGCCTCGATCGGGTCGACGCCGGTGCCGAGGGAGTAGGTCACCTTGCCGTCGGTGCCGATGGTGATGCCGGTCTGTCCGGCGGGGATGACAACTTCGGGCTCGAGCTTCTGGCCGACGTTGTTGGCGAGGACGAACTGCCCCTCGCTGTTGCGTGTGAAGTGGCCGGCGCGTGTGAAGGCGTAGCCGCCGGGGGAGTCGGGCGAGGTGACCTTGAAGAAGCCGTTGCCCTCGATGGTGACATCGAGTGGGCGGTCGGTCTGGATGGGGGATCCCTGGGTGAACTCGGTCTGCGTGCCGGTGACCTGCACGCCGAGGCCGACGTAAAGGCCGATCGGGCGTCTCTCGCCGCCGGAACTCTCGATGCCCGGCTGCATGCGCTCGACGTAGAGCAGGTCCTGGAAGTTGGCGCGGCTGGGCTTGAAGCCGGGCGTGTTGACGTTCGCGAGGTTGTTGGCGGTGACGTCGAGCGATGTGTTCAACGCGCTGAGAGCGGAGGCGGCGGAGTGGAGCGAGACGATGGCCATTTGGGAACTCCGAGGAGGCGTCGAGGGCGGGGGGAGGGCGGGGGGGAGGGCGGAGGATTGGGGATCAGGCGAGGCGGCCGAACGTGGAGATGGCGCGGTTCATCAGGTCGTCGTAGAGGGTGATCATTTTGCCGTTGCTGGTGACGGCGCGATCGGCGGCGGAGATCTCGAGCATGGCGGAGACGGCGTCGACGCCGGAGCGCTCGAGGGCGCGCTGGACGATGCTGCTGCCGGTTGCGGGGATAGTCGAGGTGCCTTCATTGAGGCTGTAGAGGCTTTGGCCTTCCTTTTTGAGCGAGCGCTCGTCCTCGGGCTTGACCAGCGCGATCTTGCCTGGGATGACTCCGCCGGCTTGCCTGACGGTGCCGTCGGCGCCGATGGTGATCGGGCCGGCGCCGAGGGAGGTGCGGATTCCGTAGCCGCCTTCGTCGAGCACTTTGAGGCCGCTGGATGCCTGGACGATCATGCCCAGCTCGTTGATGGCGAGGCGACCGTCGCGGGTGAGGCGCGGCTCGCCGTCTGGGCCATCGACGGTCATGAAGCCGTCGCCCTGGATGGCGACGTGCAGGTCGCTGGCGCTGCTTTCGATGATCCCCTGGCCGAAGTTGGTGGCGGTGGGGGCGAGCAGAACGCCGCCGCCGAGGTTCTCGAGCATCTCGTTGCTGGGGAGGTTCCAGACGTTGTCCTCTGGACGGACGGCCTTGCGGGCCATTGTGGCGGCGAGGTCGGGCTTGAAGCCGGAGGTCTCGGAGTTGGCGAGGTTGTTGGCCGCGGTGTCCATGCGGTGGAGGGCGGTGAACATGCCTGAGGTGGAGATGTAGAGGCCGTAGTTCACTTGGCGGCTCCCTGTCCGCTGATGGAGGCGACGAGGTCGCGCAGCTGGGAGGCCTGGTCGCGCGGGAATTGCGCACGCGGCGCAGACTCGGCCATGTGGAGGGCGGCGGCGACGCGGGCGGCGGCGGCGATGTCTGAGCCGACGGTGGCGAGCGATGGGCGTGCCCGGTGGGTGCTGGTGAGCGCCGACGCCTGCGTTTGCAGTGCGGATCGAAGGACCGATGGTGTGTGCGTGGTTCCGTGCACGGTGCCGCCTCCTGAGCGGGCCGGTGGCCCGCGGAGGGTGGAGACACAAGGGGCGTGCCAGAGGCGATGCGATGGCAGGGTGGGGCGGGCAAGGCATCGAGGCATCGAGGCACTAAGGCACCCCTCATCCGCCCGCCCAAAGCGGCGGGCACCTTCTCCCCGCCGAGCGGGGAGAAGGACAGGGCAAAAACGCACAAGGGCGTCGCTTGCGCGACGCCCTTGTCTTCGAATCAAAGCGGGCGAAGGGACTTGAACCCTCGACCCTCACGTTGGCAACGTGATGCTCTACCACTGAGCTACGCCCGCGGGTCAACTTGTCACCCTCCTATCGGCTGGGATCGGGGTAACCCGAAGGGCCGGCAGGGGGGAGGCAAAGATAGACGGGTGGTCGGGGGGCGTCAAACGACTATCCGGACGTGATGCGCGGATTCCGGGGGTGCCGGGGTGCTTAGCGGGTGGCCTGCGGCTGGGGAGGCTTGGGTGTTCCGCGGGCGGCGGCGATGGCCTCAATCACTTCACTGATGGAATAGGCGTTGCGCACCCACGGGCGTTCGAGGCCGGGGCCGTAGATCGCCAGGGTGGGGACGCCTTTTTGGTCGAGCGCAGCCAGGCGCTGCCAGCCGGGTGCCCTGTTGCTGGTGAGGTCGACCTTGAAGCTGCGCACGTCGTCGGCGGCGAGTGCGGCTTCTACCCCTGTGGTGTGCTGCACGGTTGCCTCGAGCGTTTTGCAGATGAGGCACCAGTCGGCGGTGAAGTCCATGACGACGACCTTGCCGTCGGCGATGAACTGGTCGGCCTTAGCGGCGGTGTAGTCCTGCCAGAGGAGGTTGGCGTTGGGGTCGTTTGTCTGGGAGGCGAGGGCCTTTACGCGGGCGGCCTCGGCGCGGGTCCACTCGGTCTTGGCCTGCGTGGTTTGAACGTTTGCCCACCAGAATCCGGTGATTGCGAAGAGCCCGGCCAGGAGCGTGACGGCGGCGCGGGCGCCGGCTGACCGAGAAATCTGCCACGAGCGGAGCACGAGCCAGGTGCAGGCGAAGAGGATCGCGATCGCGATGGCCCACCAGTGGAGCTGCTTGGCGATGTAGGGGTAGTTGGCGCTGAGGGTGATGAGCGATGTGCCGAGGAAGAAGAGGCTGATGGCCACGAGCAGGATGCCCAGCACCTGCTTGAGCAGTTCGCTGCCGGGTCCGGCGCGCGGGATCCACGAGACGAGCCTGGGGTAGGCGGCGAGCACCACGTAGGGCACACCCATGCCGATGCCGATGAACGCGAAGATCAGCAGCGCGATCGGCGCGGGGAACTTGGTGGCGGCGGCCATCGCGCCGCCGGCGAGGGGGGCGACGCAGGGCGTTGCGAGCACGGCCGTCATGATGCCGAAGCCGAAGGAGCCCTTCACCGAGTCGTGCTTGACGTCGATGTTGTAGACCCACGTGGGGAGCCCGACGGTGAAAAGGCCGAGCATGCCGAGGCCCATGACGGCCATGAACGCCGCGATGGCGAGGTTGAACTGCCAGTAGCTGCTGATCTGGCTGACGGCACCGAGGACGCCGAAGGCGATGAGTGCGCCGATGACGAGCCAGAAGAAGACCAGGCCGCAGAACATGACGAATCCGAGGTAGAGCATCCGCGAGCGGGAGCCTGCCTGGGCCTGGAGTCCGAGGATCTTCAGGGGGATCACGGGGAGGACGCAGGGTGTGAGGTTGAGGATGAACCCGCCGACGAATGCGACGAGGAAGAGGAGGGTGTAGCCGAGCAGGCCTCCCTTGGGGATTCGCAGGGAGGCGATGCCGATGTCGATCCACTGGTCGTCCGGGGTTGCCTTTGCGGGCTCGCCGATGGGGGTTGGTGCAGCCGGTGAAGGGGGGGGCGCGGCCGCGGCGGCGAATGCACCCGCGTCGAACGCATCGAACAGCGCGGCGTCGCCCGGGACGACGGTTGCGCCGATCAGCAGATCGACGGGGATCTCACGGTCTTCGGGCTGGAGGCAGGATTTCTCGTCGCAGGCCTGAAAACTCGCGACGAGGGGGATGGTGAATGGGCCCGCCTGCGCGCCGGCTTCGACGCTTACGGGGACGAAGATGGTTGTGCGGTGGTGGTAGGCGAGGATCGTGAGTCTGGTTGTGCCCGCGAGCACTTCAACGCGCTCTGGCTTGGCCCATTGAACGCGGTCGAGGAGCACCTTCACGCCCTTTGGGAGCGTTGCGCCTTCGGCGAGGGAGATGGTGGTTGGGAAGGGCGACAGCCCGTCTACGCCGTCTGGAACCTCCGGGACGTTGGGCCAGATGTGCAGGTTCTTTGCGAAGTCGAACGTGACGGCAACGGCCAGGTTCTGGCCGGGCGTGACGCTTGTGAACTGAGGGGCGGCCGTGACGGTGACCCCCTCCTGCGCTTGCGTGCTGGCGAGTGGCCAGAGCGAGAGAAGGGCGGCGACGAGGGCGGCAAGGGTGTGGAGTCGCATGCGTGCGGAGTGTACGGGAGGCGTGCGGCAGGTGTTCGCCGGAAAGAAGCTGTTTGGCGTGTGTGCGGCCGTGTCAAGCGCCTTGGCGGCGCGGTCCGATAGATTGGGCCACATGGCCGAGGTTCTGGATCAGAGCAGCATCGATGCGCTCCTTTCTGCTGCGCAGAAGGGGGATATCGCCAACACCGACGGTGAGCCGGTGGCGATCATCAGCCGGCACCGCAAGGACCTCGACAGCGTCGAGGTGCGGCCGTATGACTTCAAGCGGCCTGAGCGTGTGTCGAAGGATCAGATGCGGGCCTTGCAGACGCTGCACGAGTCGTTCGCGCGGAACTTTGGCGCGAGCCTGTCGGGGTTCCTGCGGACGATCGTTGAGGTGCGGGTCGCCTCGTGCGAGCAGATGACCTACGGCGAGTTCATCAGCGGGCTTCCGAACCCGACGGCGTTCAACCTGATCAACTCACCGCCGCTGGAGGGGCAGATCTGTCTTGAGGTGTCGCCACTGATCATCTACCCGATCATCGACCGGCTGTTGGGCGGGACGAACCAGGACCTGTTCATCCCGCAGCGTCCGCTGACGCTGATCGAGACGCGGCTGATCAGCAAGGTGATCGACCGTGCGCTGCTGGCGCTGAGCGAGTCGTGGGCGAGCATCAAGGCGATCAACTTCGCGGTCGGCGCGACCGAGAGCAACCCGCAGCTGGTCCAGATCGTGCCGCCGAACGAGGTGGTCGTGGTGGTGGGGTTTGAGCTGAAGATGGGTAACCGTGCGGGCACGATGAACCTGTGCATCCCGTACAACGTGATCGAGCCGTTGATGGACACGCTGGCGAGCCAGAGCTGGTTCAGCAACGCCAAGGCGGGCGTGGGGGCCGAGGTGCGGTCGCGTGTTGAGCGGTCGCTGGCGCACGCGGGGCTTGGCGTAACGGGGCTGATGGCCGAGACGACGATCACGCTGAGCGACTTGCACTCGATGAGCGTGGGGGATGTGCTGACGACGGAGAAGAGCACCGCTTCGCCGATTGTGGTGTGCATCGAGGGGGAGCGGAAGTTCTTCGCGCGGATCGGGCAGCACAAGGGGAACCGGGCGCTGCAGATTATCCGGGCGGTGAAGCCGGGGGATCGGGTTTAGCGAAGAGCCCGCGTGCGCTGATATGGCATCCGGCTGAAGGCACCCTCATCCGCCCTCGCAAAGCCTCGGGCACCTTCTCCCAGCGAAGCTGGGAGAAGGGCTTGCGCATCACGCGTCGATGAACGCTTTGTGGATGGCCGCGACGGCGGCGTTGCCGCTGGCGGCTTCGACGACGATCGAGATCGAGAGTTCGCTTGAGCCCTGGGCGATGGCGATGACGTTGACCTTCTGCTCGGCGATCGCGGTGAAGATCTTCGCCGCGACGCCCGGGGCGCCCTTCATGCCTGCGCCGACGGCGGCGACGACGGCCAGGTTGCTCTTGACGTCGATGGTCCAGCGGCGGTCCTGCTCGCGGCCGGTGCGGTCGAGGATCGATTGGGCGTTCTCGGCCTGAGCGGCGGAGACGACGATGCTGATGCCGGCTTCGGAGACGCTCTGGCAGATCATGTGGACGTTGACGCGGGCCTCGGCGAGGGCGTCGAAGATGGCCGCGGCGGAGCCTGCGCGGCCGACCATGCCGCCGCCGCCGACGGTGAGCATCGCGAGGCCCTTGAGCATGGGGACGGCGAGAACGGGCGAGGCGGATTGCGTGGAACCGGCGTCGCTGATGAGCGTGCCGGGGTTGGTGGGCTTGAAGGTGCTGCGCATGCGGACCGGGACGCGTGCGGCGGCGGCGGGCTCGAGGGCGCGCGGGTGCATGGACTTTGCGCCGAACTTGCCCATCTCCACGGCCTCTTCGAAGGAGAGGTTGCCCAGGAGGCGGGCGGAGGGGACCGACCGCGGGTCGGCGGTCATGAGGCCGTCGACGTCGCTGTAGATCCAGATCTCGTCGGCGCTGAGGGCGGTGCCGAGGATGGTGGCGGTGTAGTCGCTGCCGCCACGGCCGAGGGTGCTGGTGACGCCGTGCTGGTTGGCGGCCACGAAGCCGCAGACGACGACCCTCGCCCCCGACTGCACCGTGGGGAGGAGCTGCTGGCGGATGTTGAAGGCGGAGAGTTCCGGCAGCGGGTCGGCCTCGCCGAAGTGGTCGTTGGTGACGATGCCGGCTTCGTGCCCGTCGAGCGCGGTGGCGCAGAGGATGTGGGCGAGCATCGCGGCGCTGAGCCGCTCACCGTGGGCGACGATGGCGTCTTTGACGCGCGGGGTGAGTTCTTCGAGCGCCAGCACACCCAGGGCGAGCGTGCGCAGGCGATCCAGGTGCGGCGCGACGACGGCCTGAGCGCCGAGCTCTTCCGCGACGAGCGCGTGGCGCTTGTCGATCGTAGCGAGCTGCGCGTTTGTGGCGTCGGTGTCGCCGCCGGCCGCGGCGTCGCAGAGGTCCAGCAGGAGTTCGGTCACACCGTCGAGTGCGCTGACGACGGGGACGACGCGGTGCTGTGCCGCAGCGGTGTTGATGATGTCGGCCACCGCGCGGATTCGCGGGGCGTCCGCGACGCTGGAGCCGCCGAATTTCATGACGATCAGCATGTTGAGCCTCTGGCGAGCCCTGCCGTGTGAATCTCGATCAGGTCGCGGACGATCGCGGTGGCGGTTTCGGGCCCGCCGGCGCCGCGTCCGACCAGGGTGGGCTCGCCGCCGCTGGCGAGGGTGAAGCGGACGGCGTTGAGGTTCCGCGGGACGTTGAGCGCGCTGGCGGCGGGCACGCGGCGCGGTGCAACGCTGAGGGCGCCCGACGCGGTGATGCTGCCGATGAGCTTCACCGCTTCACCCGCGGCGGACGCGGCGGCGATCTCGTCGGGGCTTACGGCGCGGATGCCGGTGATCGAGACGCGGTCGACGGATGTGGCCAGGCCCATGGCGTGGTTGGCGAGGATGACGAGCTTCATGGCGGTGTCGAAGCCGTCGACGTCGTTGCCGGGGTCGGTCTCGGCGTACCCGAGCCGCTGCGCCTCGGCGAGGGCGGAGTCAAACGTTGCACCGCTGGTGGCCATCAGCCAGAGGATGTAGTTGGTGGTGCCGTTGAGGATCGCCTCAACCCCGGTGATCGTGTCGCCGCGGGCGATCGTTGTCGCGGTGGCGAGGACGGGTGTGCCGGCGCCGACGGTGCCGGAGAAGCGGATCATGCGGCCGTTGTAGCGGGCGTTCTCGAGCAGCGCGGGCATGGCAACCGCGAGAGGCGCCTTGTTGACGGTGATCGCGTGTTTGCCCGAGCCGAGGGCGGCGAGCAGGCCGGCGGTTGCGGGGCGCGGGTTGCGCAGGTCGGTGGGGGAGGTGTCGATGTACACGTCGGCGGCCACCGTTTGCGCCCAGCTGATCGGGTCAAAGCCCGGGCGGAGCGGGCTTCCGACGGCGTTGGTGGTTTTCTTGGTTTGGATCAGTGCTTCGGCGTCGAGCCCACCCGTGGCGGAGGCGAGTGAGCGCGAATCGCGCACCGCGACCAGGCGTGGATCGAGCCCGTATTCGGTGCGCAGGCGAGCACGCCCATCGGCGATCGATTTCGCCAGGGCCTGTCCAACAACACCAAAGCCAGCAAGTGCGATGCGCATGAAGTGGCTTTATCGGCTGGAAGCCGTCGCTGCGCCAGCCGTTCGTGAGCGTCGCAGCAGCCAGGACCCGCCGCCCAGGCTGGCGAGGGCAACCAGGCTCAAAAGGGCGGTCGATGGCTGGGCGACAACGCCGATTGATACCGCCGCTGCCGCCCCGATGCCGCACAGCGGCCCGATGGTGTAACCCATGCCGATCAGGGCCTCGTGCTTGCCACCCTCGTCGACGGCGGCTGCGCCGACTTCCATGCCGTAATAGAGGGCGGCGACGTAGATCATTGCCATGCCTGCTCCGAAGGCGGCGAGGGCGACGGCGGCAACGGGAATGCCAACGGTCGGCCCCAGAAGCGTCGCGATCACGCAGGCGGAAAAGCCGCCGAGCGTGCAGACCGAGCCGGCGATGGCCGTGAACCGGGTGCCGTGCCAGCCGCGCCAATGGTCCATTACGAAGAAGGTGACCGGCCGGGCAGCGAGCCATGTGGAGCCGAAGATCGGCTGCCATGGGGTTGAGATGTGCAGGGCGGCGAACATGGTCGGCATGAACGGGTTGAGCGCGTAGCAGACGAGGTAACTGACGGGCATCAGCGCGCGGTGGAGGCGCAGGAGCGGTGCGTAGCCGGGGGGTGTTGCGTGGGAGGTGTGGTCGTGCGAGCCGGGGCGCGGCTGGAGGCGCAGGAGCACGGCGGCGGCGAGGAGGTGGAGCAGGGCCATCACGGCGAACAGGAGGACGCGTGCGTCGAGGTCGTGCAGAGTGAGGCCCAGCAGCGCCCAGGACTTCTGGAGTCCGAGCGGGACGGCGGACACGAGCCAGAGCGACAGGACCAGTGCGCTGGACCAGGTGACGTTGAACTTTCCGATGACTCTGGAGAGGGATGCGCCGCGGCCGCCGGAGGTGAAGCTCTCAACGATGGGCCACAGGCCGCCGCAGAGCATGGAGTAGAGCGCGACGAAGGCCCAGACGGCCCACTGCGCGTGTGTCTCGCGGTGCTCGGGCTTGAGCGAGAACCAGACGGTGACCGGGAGCAGGTTCAGGCACGCTCCGCAGACCATCATGACCGCCAGCACCGCGCGGGGCGTGCACCAGGCCCAGGTGCGCTCTGCCCAGCGGACGAAGGTGCCGGTGTACATCGCGCCGATGACGTAGGTGATGCCCAGGGCGATGCCCAGGGCGCTGTTGGTAGCGAGGCCGTAACCGAAGACCTGCTCATTGATGAAGGGGATGCCGTTGAACGTGACGCCGGTGGCGACGGAGTTGATGAACGTGAAGAGCAGGCACGCCCAGACGGGCGACGGGCGGGAAACGGCTGGGTCGTGGGGGCTGGCGTGAGCGGTCAAGATCGGTCCTTCGAGGCCGGATTGGGCGTTGCTTCCGTGCGGGTGCGAGAGTAGCCTTCAGCCGCTTGAGATCCGCACGTCCTCGTAGCTCAATTGGATAGAGCGCTGCCCTCCGAAGGCAGAGGTTAAAGGTTCGACTCCTTTCGAGGACGCTTCTTCCCTCCCGTGGGCTTGCTCGGCTTGGATGGCTGCTTTGAGGCGGCTGACTTTGCCGGCTTGGCCGAGACCCGCAGCTCGCACCGCTGGCTGAAGTCGCTGCAGACTGGGTGCTGGCAGCACTGCACGCCACGGGCCTTGCAGGTGTAGCGCCCGTGGAAGATGAGCAGGTGGGAGAGTTCGCACCAGGCGTCGCGTGGGAAGAGGGCCATGAGCCACCGCTCGGTCTGCTGGACGGTTGCGCCCGCCGGAGCGAGCGACAGGCGCTGAGCGAGCCTGTGGACGTGCGTATCGACTACGACGTTCATGTTGATGTTGAACGCGTTGCCGAGCACGACGCCGGCGGTCTTGCGGGCGACGCCGCGGAGGGTGAGCAGCTCTTGCATCGTCTGCGGGACGTTGCCGCCGAAGCTGGTCACCAGCGAGGTCATCGCGGCGTGGATGCTGCGCGCCTTGCTGCGGAAGAGGCCGATCGAACGGATGAACGGTTCGATCTGTTCCGGGGATGATCGCGCGTAGTCTGCTGGCGAGGGGAACGCACGGAAGAGCGCAGGGGTGGCCTTGTTGACGCTCACGTCGGTCGCCTGGGCGGAGAGGATGGTCGCCACCAGCAGTTCGTGCGGTGAGGCGTAGTTGAGCTCACAGTGGGCGTTTGGGTAGTTTCTGCGCAGCTCGGCGAGGAGCGCGAGTGCTCGGGCCTTTGCCGCGGCTGTTGGGCGGGGGAGCTCGAAGCCGAACTCGGCTTTCTGCGCTGCGCTGGATGCGGGAGTGAACTCGGCGGTCACTTTGAGCTTCCGGGCGGCGCGGTGGCGCTCCAGACGCCGCTGGTCAGCGCGACGAGCACGGCGGCGAGCAAGACCTGCAAGGTGAGGGAGGCGTTGGGGTGATCGGCGTCGAAGGCGAGCTGCGCTGCTCGGGCCAGGTCGAGCTTCCCGGCGAAGAGGTTGTCCCAGTAGGTGTGCAGGTTCTCGCGCATGCGCGGCCAGAGGACCAGCAGGTACCACGAGAGGATCGACAATGCCGCTGCGGTGGACACGAACGTGACCGAGCGGCGTGACTGCCGCCCGCGCAGCGATGAGCGGCACAAGAGGACAAAGGACGTGATCGCGAGCAGGGCGCAGACGGCCTGCGCCGCGTGGCTGATGACAAACACGCCCGAGACGACCTTTCCGCCGACGAGCATCCAGTGCGGGCGCGAGGTCGGATCAAGGTCAAGAAGCGTCGGGTCGAGCGAGCGGACGGTCGGGAACGTGACCGCGGCGGCCGCGGCGGTCATGGCGAGAACGCCGGCCCAGACGCCCAGGGCCGACAGGTACACCGAGTAGCAGATGCGGTCCCGCCGGGTCATGGCGGAGTGTACGTTCAGCTGCTTTCGCCCGGCCCGATCAGCACGGCGTCGCCCGGCGGGGGGAGGAGCGGCCAGGGACGGCGGCAGCGCGGGCAGGCGCGCGGGCCGAGCGCAGCACCCTCGATGAGCGACGGGTCGATCGCGCAGGTGGTTTCACTGAGCGGTGCTGCGCAGTCTGGGCAGCAGCGGTCGCGCAGTGCGCTGCTCAGGCTCGGACGCGGCACGGCCAGGCGGGTGGCGGTCGTGAGCGTCGTCCAGGTGAGCGGCAGCAGGATGGGGGCCGCCAGCAGGGCCGCGGGCCACCATCGCAGGGAAGCCAGGCGCGGATCGGAGATGACCACGGAGGCGAGGGCGAAGGGGCCGACCACGCCGCAGAGCACGATGAAGAGCGGGCGCAGCGGGCTGCGCGCATCGTCTGGCTGGTCTGTGTCGGCTGCCCAAACGCTGGTGCGAGCGGCGTAGTCGTCGGCGAGCCCGGCCACCGCGCGCTGGGCGGAGGGGTGGGCGGGGCCGCGGTCGTTCACCGCGCGGGCGGCGAGTTCGTACGGCTCGATGCGGGCAACGCAGCGGAGCAGGCAGTCGACCGCGCCGCGGCCGCGGACGCCTTCGTGAAGGCGTGGGTAGGCGACGGGGAGGCGGTCCCATTGTGTGTAGACGTCGGGTTCCAGGGGTCGGTGCATGAATCTACGCTTGCTCAATGGCTGATGCACGCCCCGCGACTCAGGAAACCGTCTGGACGACCCGCCGCCTGCTGGCGTGGGTCGCGGAGGCGTTCACCAAACGCAACCTTGACAGCCCGAAGCTGTCGGCGGAGATTCTGCTTTCTCATGTGCTCAAGGTGGAGCGGCTGAAGCTCTATCTTGAGCCTGAAAAGGAGGCTTCGCGGGCCGAGCTTGATGCGCTCCGGGGGCTCGTCGGCCGGGCGCTCAAGGATGAGCCGGTGCAGTATCTCACAGGCGAGGCGTGGTTCTTCGGGCTGCCGCTTTCCGTTGACAGGCGGGTGCTTGTGCCCCGTCCGTGCACCGAGATGGTGGTTGAGACGGTGCTGCAGCGGTCGCGGACAGCGGGCGATGTGGGTGGCGCAGCCGGGAGGGCCGACGGGGCGGGTCTGCGCATCCTGGACCTTTGCACCGGCAGTGGCTGCGTTGCGATCGCCCTGGCCAGACACCTGCGGGCCGCGGCGGTTGTTGCGACCGATGTTTCGGGCGATGCGCTCGCGGTGGCCAGAGCGAACGCGGAGCGCCACAAGGTCAGCATCGATTTTCGGAGCGGCGACTTGTTCGAGGCCCTCGCGGCGGAGGAGCGGGGCGCATTTGACTTTGTGCTCGCCAATCCGCCGTATATACCCGACCACGAGTGGGCGGACGTCTCCGCGAACGTGCGGGAACACGAGCCGGAGCTGGCGCTGCGCGGCGGGGCCGACGGGATGCGGCTGGTGACGCCGATCGTGCAGCAGGCCGCCGATTGGCTTAAGCCCGGTGGAGCGGGGGTGCTGATGGTTGAAACGGCTGCCAGCACCAGCGCGGAGGCGCTCAAGGTTGCGGAGGACTCTGACCGCTACGCCGAGGGGCGCACGGTGAAGGACCTCGAGGGGCACGAGCGTTTTCTGCTGGCGGTTGCGCGGTAATCGTCAGGCGGGTTTGCGAGCGAGCGCTTTGTGCACTTCTTCAACCAGGCGCTCGGCCTGGAAGGGCTTGAAGAGCACGCACTGGAGCCCTTCCTGGCTGGCGCGGACGATCGAGTGGTGGGGGTCGTATCCGAAGCCGGTCATCAAGATGACGGGGAGATCGGGGTAGAGCTTGCGGGCCTCGGCGAAGATCTCGTAGCCCGTCTTGTCGGGCATGCGGATGTGGCTGACGAGCACATCAAAGCCGCGCTTGGTGTCGCCGCCGGGTGCGGTGGCGCCGCGTTCAAGGCCAGGGCTAGCGGGTGTGGGGACCGACGCGGCGTGCAGGGCGGCGATGGCCTCGGTGGCGTTC
>JAUXUZ010000027.1 GCA_030680655.1 Phycisphaerales bacterium | reverse complement strand
CCGACCGCGCCGCGCAGGTCGGCGCTGCCGTCATCGGCCTGCACGATGACCACTACCCGCCGCTGCTGCGCACCATCAACGACCCGCCCCCGATCCTCTTCATCCGCGGCTCGTTCGACCACACCGCTGGCGACCGCTACCCGCTTGCGCTCGTCGGCAGCCGCGACTGCACGCAGTACGGGCGCGAGCAGACCGCACGCTTCGCCGGCGCGCTCGGCTCCGCGGGCATCACCATCGTTTCCGGTGGCGCCCGCGGCATCGACACCGCCGCCCACACCGCCGCCATCCGCTCGGGCGGACGCACCTTTGTCGTGCTCGGCTGCGGCATCGGCAAGGCCTATCCGCCGGAGAACCAGCCACTCTTTGACCAGATCGTGGCCGAGGGCCGCGGCGTGATCATCAGCGAACTGCCGATCGACACGCCGCCCACCGCCGAGAACTTCCCCTCGCGAAACCGCATCATCAGCGGCCTGTCGCTGGGTGTGCTGGTGATCGAGGCGGCCAGCGGCAGCGGCTCGCTCATCACCGCGCGCCTCGCCGCCGAAGACCACGGCCGCGAGGTCTTCGCGCTGCCGGGGCGCGTCGACTCCGGCGCGAGCGAAGGCGCCAACGACCTGATCAAGACCGGCGGCGCTCACCTGGTCACCGCGCCCGCCGACATCCTCGCGCTGCTCGAGCAACCGGCGCGTCACGCTTTCGCCGGCACGCACGCGGCGCGCTACACCCCCGCGCACCCTGACAGCGCCCATCCACTCTTCTCAGCGAGCGAGCAGGCAGCGCCATCGAGCGGCCCGTCGAACTCGGTGGCGATCGCCACACTCACCAACTCGCAGTTGCGCATCCACGCCGCGCTGGAAGGCCCGCTCTCGGCCGACGACTTGCTCAAGGCCACGGGGCTTGCGCCCGCACAACTCCGCGCCGACCTGACGATTCTGGAGCTCCGGCGCGTAATCACTCGTTCAGGTGGTCAGTTCGTGCGGACCAGCCGTCGCTGAACGGACCGCCGCGAGCTAAGCCGAGTATTGACAGGCATTTACGACCTGATCTCAGTTGGCGCACGGCCACCGCCTGCTCAGGCGATCGCGGCTGCACATCAACCGACAACCGAAAAAAATCCAAAGATGGCCTTGCAGGTAGGTCGATAGTCGGGTATCCTTTCCCGAACAAACGACTCGGTGAATCTACGGCACACTACAACGACTAACCGATTCTTCCCTCAGGCCGCGGAGGCGGCCGTGCCCGGTTTGGCTGACAGATACCAACAGGCTTGATCGAAACCTGGAGGTCTGTCAGGGCCAGCAGAACTGGCCAGGCCAGCCGGCAGCGGACACACGCGGGGCTCCGAAGAGCCTCGACGCTGCAGGGCAATCGCGGGTGGAACCCATCGTCGCCAGCGCACTGTCGGCCCCGCTCCACGCGGACCAACCGGCAGCCCGCAACGAGGTGCTCGATGAACCGCAAAGCCGTTCCACAACCTGATCCGCGGATGGGGGCGATCGACATCTCGACAGCAAAGAAGGCCGCGAAGCCAAGGGCGGCCGCGGGCGGACGGTGGTCAGCGCTCCTGCGACTCGGGCCCGGCGGGTCGTTCAGCACGGGGTATGTCCCGTGCGACGACGGGACGCTCGTGCCTGACCCGATCGAGGCGGGCGAGCGCAGCCTCGCAGCGCACGCGGGATCTCGCGCGGCGGCGGGTTCGGCGGCCGGTGCTCTGCCCGGTGGAACGGGTATGCCGGCGGGAGGGTTGGCGCGCGACGTGACGGGACGGACGGGGGAGGACAGAGTGGGGGAGGCGTGCGGCGAAAGCGCCGCGCGAGACAGCGGCCTCGGCCTGCTTCAGCAGCGGGCATTGAAGGTCTTGAGCATCCACGGCCGCCTGGCGGAAATGACCCGCCAGATGGCCCAAACGAGTGAAACGGCCTCGGCCTTGGCGGCCGCGGCTGGACGGCTGGTGCAGTCGCACAGCCGGTCGGGTCCACCCGAGGTGGCGCGGCACGCGCCGGGCCGAGGGGTTGACCCGCGAAGCACGAACACCGCACCGGCAGCGCCCCACGTTATCGAGGCGCCGGCCGGCGCAAACGCCCTGGAGATTCCCCATGAACCTGACTCCCAAGCAACTTCGGATTCTCTCTTTGATCCGCGACTGGCGGGTACGCCACGGCTATTCGCCGACGATGCAGGAGCTCGCCGACGAGATCGGCGTCAGCAAGGTCACCGTGTTCGAGCACGTGGAGGCGCTGATCAAGAAGGGGGCGCTGGTCCGCGAGGCGAACAAGGCACGCTCTTTGTCGATCGCCCCGGGTGTCTCGGTGCCTGACGAGAGCCGCCCGCTGCGCATCCCGCTGGTGGGCAAGATCGCCGCCGGCTACCCGATCGAGAAAGTGGCCGACGAGGAGGAGCTCGACCTTGGTGCAGTCCTGGGCCCACGCCCGGGCAAGGGGAGCAGCATGTTCGCCCTCAAGGTTGAAGGCGAGAGCATGAAGGATGAAGGCATCCTCGACGGCGACTACGTGCTCATCGAGCGCTCCGACACCGCCCACAACGGTGACCGCGTCGTCGCCCTGCTGCCCGACGGCCAGACCACCCTCAAGACGTTCTTCAAAGAGAGCGACCACGTCCGCCTGCAGCCGGCGAACCCGTCGTTCTCCCCCATCATCGTCCGCGAGTGCAAGATCCAGGGCATCGTCCGCGGCGTCGTCCGCCGGTATTAGTTGGCCGCGGTGACGATCCGCGTGCGGAACGATCCGCAGCCCGCGGCCAGCCGGAAACCGAGTTCAGCGAGGCCCGCGCGATGAGCGCGGGCCTTTTCGTGCGCTGGTTTCGGTCGCGCGTCCTTCTGCTGGGCATGGCAACCAGGTGCGAGCGCCCGCGGGGCCAATGAAAAGCCCCGGGCGGTGTCACCCGTGGCCGTGAGCGTCAAGTTGTGGGCGACGCCGGCGCTGCCGCCCGCGTGCGGTTCTGGCGCGACGGGTGGCGGTACGAGGCTCTGCAAGTGCCGCATCGGCCTCCCTTGCTGACGCTTCGGGCTTTGACGAGCCGGCGCTGCGACGGCGGCCCGCCAGATAAGATCGGCGATGGCCCCTCTTCCTGGCAACCCGCCCCCCCGACCTGTCAACGTCCGCCTGCGGCCTCTGGCGGTCGCGGACCTGCCCACGCTGTACGAGCACCAGTGCGACGCCGAGGCCGCCGCGATGGCGGTGGTGACGCCGCGCACGCGCGAGGAGTTTGACGCCCACTGGGACCGCCTGCTAAACCAGCCTCCGCCGGGCCTGGTCGCGCGGGCGATCGAGGCCGACGGTGAGCTGGTCGGCAGCGTCAACTGCTTCCAGCGCCCGGGCCTGCCGGAAGAGGGCGCCACGGTCAACGCCGCGGGCGAGGTCGAGGGCGAGCTGGACTTTGTGGGCTACCGGATCGCCCGCGCCCACTGGGGCCGCGGCATCGCCACGCGCGCCCTGGCCGCGCTGCTGGCGGAGGTGCACGTGCGCCCGCTGCGGTCCCGCGTAGCGAGCACCAATGTCGCTTCGCTGCGGGTGCTCGAGCGGTGCGGCTTCATCATCACCGGGCGTCGCGATGCGCCGGCGGAGGGTCGGTTCCCCGCGTGCGAAGAGGTGCATTTGCGGCTGGGGTAGCGGCCT
>JAUXUZ010000123.1 GCA_030680655.1 Phycisphaerales bacterium | reverse complement strand
GTTCGAGATGGTGATCACCGGGTCGTGCTCGACCAGCAGGAGCGAGCCGATCAGCGGCCCGTTGGCTTCACGCGAGGCGAGGATGCGCTCAACCTCGGCCGCCTGCCGCTGGTAGGCCGGCGCGTAGGCGCAGCGGCCCAGGTCGTGCACCTCCAGGTGTCCGGCGGCGACGTCGATGCGCTGAAAAGGTGGCCCCTGCACGGGGTACACTAGCGCGATGGCGAAGATTCACGCGAGCGCAGTGGTCGACCCGGCAGCCGAGATAGCAGACGACGTCACGATCGGGCCCGGCTGCATCGTGACCGGGCCCGTCAAGCTCAGCGCGGGTGTCTCGCTGCTGGCCAACGTTTACCTTCAGGGGCCGCTGACCGTCGGTGAGCGGACACGCTTCTGGCCCGGCGCGTGCATCGGGAGTGACCCGCAGGACTACAAGGTCAAGCCCGGCTTCCCGACCGCGGGCGTGGTGATCGGCACCGACTGCCTGATCCGCGAGGGCGTCACCGTGCACGCGGCGACCAAGGTGGTGGGCGAAGGGGGGGGCGGGCCCACGCGGATCGGCGACCGTGTCTTCATGATGGTCAACAGCCACGCCGGGCACGACGCCCAGGTGGGCAACGATGTGATCCTGGTCAACGGCGCGGTGCTGGCGGGGCACACGCAGGTGTTCGACAAGGTGACCATCAGCGGCAACGCCGGCATCCACCAGTTCTGCCGCATCGGGCGGTTCGCCTTCATCTCGGGCATGTCGGCGATCTCGACCGAGGTGCCCCCCTTCTGCGTCGCGCACTCGCGCAACACACTGGCGGGGATGAACTTTGTTGGCATGCGCCGCAACGGAATCGCCCGCGAGGACATCACCCTCGCCAGGCGCGCTTACCGCGAGGTCTTCCGCAAGAACCTGGCGCGCCCGCTGATGATCGAGCGGCTCGCCGCGCTCGCGACCGAAGGGCCCGGCGGCGCGGCCGCGCCGTGCGCTCCGGTGCTGGAGATGCTCGACTTTGTCAAGACGGCCAAGCGGCCCATTTGCCCTTACCGCCCGCCCATCAGCAGGCGCGAGAGCGACGATGACCACGACTGAGCGGTTCCATTGTGGGTGCTGGAGCGATTCAAAGCGCATGGATGCGGTGATCGGACAGATCGGGCCCGACGAAACGGCGGCTGCGCCCGCCGCACGCCTGTGCGTGCTCGGGTCGGGCTCGCGGGCCAACTGCGCAGCGCTGCACACCCGCAGCGCCGATGGGCGCGACGCCGTCTGCCTCTTCGACCTTGGCTACTCGCCGCGGATGACCCAGCGGCTGCTGGAGCGAGTGGGCCTCTCGCTGGAGATGGTCACGGCCGTGCTGCTGACGCACCTGGATGCCGACCACTGCCACCCGGGCTGGAACTGCGGTGAAGGGCGGGGTGGGGATGGGCGCGGGGGTGCGAGAGGGGGTGGTGGAAACGTCCTGCCGCCGAGCGCATCGCTGTTCCTGCACGAGGGTCACCTGCAGCGTGCGTACGCGCGCGGCCTCAACGGTGGGCGACTGTCGCCGTTCTCCGGCGGGAAGAAGGGGGCCTGCCAGTCGTTCACCGCGTGCAGCGCGGCCGAACTCATCGTGCGGCCGCTGATGATGTCCCACGATGACCTGGGCGCCGCGGTCTTCCGCGTGCAGGTGGGTGAGGGGGCGCACGCGCCGGCGCTGGGGTACGCGACCGACCTCGGGCGTGTGACGGGTGCGCTGATCGATCACTTCGCTGATGGGAACGATGGCCACGGTGTCGATGCGCTGGTGATCGAGAGCAACTACTGCCCGAAGCTGCAGCTCGCCAGCGACCGGCCGGAGTTCCTCAAGCGGCGGGTGATGGGCGGCAGCGGGCACCTGAGCAACAACGAGGCGCTGGAGGCGATCGAGGCGATCGCGCCGCGCGAGCACGTGGTGCTCGTCCACCTGTCGCAGCAGTGCAACGACCCGTCGCTGGTCGCCGCGCTGCACGAGGGGTGCGACTACACGCTGACGATCTCGAGCCAGGATGAACCGACTCGCTGGGTGCCGGTGCGGAGGGGCGAGCGCGCGAAGGTGGTAATGAAGGGGCGGGGGGGGCAGTTGCCGCTGTGGGCCTAGGGCTCACGCCCTGGCGAGTCAGAATCAAGGGTGCAGCCGTTCTTGCCGTGCCGTTGGCATGATCAGCCCGGTTACACCGGCACGGGCTGCTCCCTATCATCGGCCTCACCCCATCCCCTTATCCGGACCCGATCCCTTGACGACCTTCCCGAACGCTTCTCCCATGAGCTCACTGAACCCCGCGACCCCCGTCAACATCCCCACCGCCGCGACCACCTTCGATGTGAAGGCCGTCGCCATCGAGATCGCGCGGCTCCTCTCCGACGACAAGTGCTCCGAAATCACGCTCCTTGATGTCCGCGGCATCAGCAGCGTGCAGGACTTTGTCATCCTCGCCAGCGGCACCAGCGACCGGCAGATGCGATCGGCCGCGACCGACGTGAAGAACATGCTGCCCAAGCTCGGCTCGAGCGTCTACCGCACGAGCATCGACGACCAGAGCACGTGGATCGTCGTTGACTGCGTCGACACCGTCATCCACATCTTCGAGCCCAACACCCGCTCGTACTACGACCTCGAGAGCATGTGGGGCGATGCGCCCAAGGTCGAGTGGCTGCGCGAGGGCCAGAAGCCGTACTCGCCCGATGAGTACACCAACGATGCTGGCGACAGCGACGAGCCCGCCGAGGGTTACGCGCCCGCATCGAGCGAGCCCGACGCAGATATCGAGATGACCACCGGCACCGCCGCGGCGTTCGCCGAGGGTGTGCGTGCATCGGTGGCCAAGCCCGCGCGCAAGGCGAAGAAGCCCGCCAAGGCCCCCGCTCCCGCCGCGAAGAAGACAAAGCCGAAGCACACAGCCAGCAAGCCCGCCGCCAAGGCGAAGCCGCTGGCGAAAAAGGCCGCGGCCAAGAAGCCCCCTGCAAAGAAGGCGGCCGCCAAGCCCGCGAAGAAGCAGCCGGCCAAGCCTGTGAAGAAGGCGGCCAAGCCCGTCAAGAAGGCGACGAAGAAGCCCGCTGCGAAGGCCGTGAAGAAAGCGGCCAAGAAGAAGGGCCGCTGAGCTACCCTCGCCGCATGGGCAAGAAGGTTGCACGGGCGGCGAAGTTGCGGACACGCACGCTGAAGGTGAAGACTGCGGGGATGCCCCGCGCGGGCTATTCCGTGCTCGTCGGCAGCGGCTTGATTGAATCGAGCTTCGAAGGGCTGATCGGCAAGGGGCAGAAAGGTGGGAAGGGTGGGGGCGGGCGTGCGCTGGTTGTCGTCGATGCCAAGATCCCCCGCGAGACGATCGAGCCGCTCATCCGCAACCTCGACCGTGCCGGTGTGCGCTGGGCGGCCAAGGTGGTCACCGCGAGCGAGGCCGACAAGAGCCTGTCGACGCTCGAGGCCACGCTGATCGAGGCGGCCCGCCTGCGCCTGGAGCGCGGCGACTTGATCATCGCGGTGGGGGGTGGCATCGTCACCGACTTGGCGGGCTTCGCGGCGGGCATCTACCGCCGGGGCGTGCGCATCGTGCAGTGCCCCACCACGCTGCTGGCGATGGTCGATGCGGCCGTCGGCGGTAAGACCGCGGCCAACCTGAGCGTGCCCGGCGAGGATGGCAAGGCCGGGCTGCTGAAGAACGCGGTTGGCGTCTTCCACCAGCCGGCGCGCGTGGTGTGCGATGTTGCGAGCCTCCGATCGCTGCCGCTGCGCGAGCTCAAGTCCGGGCTGGCCGAGTGCTTCAAGCACGGCCTGCTCTCGGGCGGCCTGGGCGACAGAGCGCTGCTGGCGTGGACAGAGAAGCGGTGCGACGACTTCCTTGCCCAAAGCGGCGCGGCCCTCGCCGAACTGGTCGCCCGCAACGTGGCCGTCAAGGCCCGTGTCGTGCAGGCCGACGAGCGTGAAGAATCGACCAAGCCCGACGGCGGGCGCATGATGCTCAACCTCGGGCACACGTTCGCCCACGCGATCGAGACGCTGCCAGGGCTGGCGTGGAAGGACCCGGCGCAGGGTGTGCAGATGGTCGGCCCGCTCAAGCACGGCGAGGCGGTGGGGGTGGGGCTGGTCTGTGCCGCGCGGGTGAGCGCAGCGCTCAAGCTGTGCGAGAAGGGCCTGCCGGCGCGGGTCGAGGCGCTGCTGAACAGGGCGGGCCTGCCGACGCGCATCGAAGGCCTTCCGGCCAGCGAGCAGATCATCGAGCGCATGGGGCACGACAAGAAAGTGGCCGCCGGGAAGCTGCGCCTGGTGCTGCCGATCAAGGCGTGCCGCACACGCATCCGTTCCGATGTGCCGGTGAAGACAATCGCGGCCGCGATCGACGCCGTGCGATTGTGAGCCACGAGCCCTGTGCGGAAGCACAGGGACGTACCGCAGCGGACGGCGAAAGCACGCCGCGACCCGATTCGCCCCGCGGCCAGCTCGGTCCCATGGCCTGCTCATCGATCGCCGGAGGAAACGAAAAGGCCCGCGATTACGCGCGGGCCATTGAGTCTCTGTCTCACGAATGCCTGGTGCCTAGTGCCTGGTGCCTAGTGCCTATGTTCACCTCTCAGCCGAAGCGACCGGCACACCCTTGCTCTGCCAGGCGCCCGCGATCTCGTCGGTGATGCGGACCTCGGTCTTGTCGGGCATAACGGCGACCCAGTATTGCGGGCCCTTCTTGCCGGCGACCGCCTCGCTGGTGCCCTGGAGCGCATCGCCGATGCCGTCAAAGATGAACCCGAGCGGCACGCCGTTCCTCTGAGCGAGCTTGCGGCCCACGAGCGTCTGGTTGCGCTGCTCGAGCCGCGTCGGCGTGAGCTGGGCGTACAGGCGCTGCATCTCGGCGTTCTGCTGCGTCACAGCGATGCGCATGAGTTGCGTGTCGTGGGCGACCTTCTCGATCTCGACGCGGGCCGCCTGCTCGCGTTTGAGCGCCACGGTCGTTGATTCAAGGTCGCGGCTGATGGCCACCACCCGGGCCTCGGCGGCGTCGAGACGCCCCTCAAGGTCGGCGACCTGGCCCTTGAGCGCGCCGTTCTGCTTGACCATCTCGGTCAACTCGACGCGGGCGGCGTCGAGCGCCTTGCCCGCGGTGCCCAGCTTGCTCTCGAGCTCGGCCTTCTCCTTCTCGGTGGTCGCCTTCTGCGTGCTCAGGTCGGCCACGTTCTTCTCAAGGTCGCCGACACGCGTGCGGATCTCGTTGAGCTTGCCGTTCTGCTCGGTGACCGTCGTTGCCAGCTCCGTGCTCTTGTCGGTCTCGACCTTGACGGTCGTCTCGAGCTTGGCCTTGGTCTCGGCCAGTTCCTTCACGCTGGTGTCGAGCTTGGCGATCTGCTCGACCTTTTCGGTGTGGTCGGGGCGCCAGAACCCGAAGTACGCAACGCCCAGTGCGAGGGCGGCACCGCCGGCGGCGGCAAGGGTCAGTTTGGTCCAGGGAGTCGTGCTCATAGTTGTGATTCCATCCGGTGCGATTCAGAAAAACACCCTATCGAGGGCTGCCATTGATTTCGGCGGGGACCACCTTAGGGATGCACAAATTGCAACGCCAGTCAGGCGCGCTTGGGCCATGCAAATCATGCGCTATTGCCGTTGGAACAGGCATAGCGAGGGGCGAATTCAGCGCCCGGCTGTCTTGGTGACCTTGCCGGGCCTGGCGGCCAGCTTTGAGGCGGATTTGCCGGTCACCGCACGCTTCTTGCGGGCCTTGGGGGCGGGCTTGGACGCCGCCGCGGGGCGGGATGCCGCCTTGGCGATCGACATCCGGGCCCCAAGCGAGCGGAGCTGGTCGAGCTGGCGCGTGCCGATGCGGACGTGCAGCGTGACGGCGTCGTCGGTGTAATCGCGCCCCGTGACCTCGCCGCGGTTCTCGAGGATGCTGATCGTCTTGGCGTCGCTGAGGGGGACGGTGACGAGCAGGTTCTGCACGCCGCCTTGAGCCTCTTCGAGGATGACATCGTTGAGGGCCTTGTGCCCGGGGTGGCCGGTCTTGTTCGCCACGATGGCGATCGCCCCCGGCACCCGCTGCTGCCAGATCAGGACCTGGCTGTTGTTCTTGAGGTTGTCGACCTTGTTGAGCAGGAGCACGCGTTTGGGAAGGCACGCTTCCTCGTCGTCGCCCTTCTGCTTGCCGCGCACCTGCTTGAAGAGCTCGTCGAGGGTCTTGTTAACGGTGTCGTAGTGGAGCTCGGCGGCGGGGTCGCTCACGTCGAGCACGATGAGCAGGATGTTGGCGTGCGTCGCTTCTTCGAGCGTGGCGCGGAACGAGGCGACGAGGTTGTGCGGCAAGTCGCGCACGAAGCCGACGGTGTCGGAGAGCATCACGCGCAGGCCGCCGGTGAGGTCCCACTCTCGGGTGCGGGTTGTCAGCGTGGCGAAGACGCGATCGTCGGCGTACGCGCCGCCGGCGGTGAGGGTGTTGAAGAGGGTGCTCTTGCCCGCGTTTGTGTACCCGACGATGCCGACGGTGAAGTGATCGACGTTACGCGCGGCGACCTCGCGGCTGCGCCGGTGCTGGATCTCGGCCAGGCGCTTCTGCAGCGCGTTCTTCTTGGCCTGAGCGAGCCGGCGGTCGGTCTCCAGCTGCATCTCGCCGGGGCCACGCGTGCCGACGCCACCGCCGGCCATGCGCTCAAGGTGGCTCCACATCGCGCGCAGGCGCGGGAGCGTGTACTCCAGCTGCGCCATCTCGACCTGCAGGCGGGCCTCCACGGTGGTTGCCCGGCTGGCGAAGATGTCCAGGATCAGCTCGGAGCGGTCGATGATCTTGCGCTCGACGACTTTCTCGATTGCGCCGATCTGCTTGGGGGAGAGCTCGTGGTCGAAGATCACCATCGAGGCATCGAGCTCTTCGCACAGCTCGGCGAGTTCCTTGATCTTGCCGGTGCCCATGTAGGTGCCGGCGACGGGCTTGTCGGCCCGCTGCTCGAGTGTGCCGACGACCGTTGCGCCGGCCTGCTGGGCCAGAGCGGTCAGCTCGCCGAAGGGGTCGCGCGGGTCGAAGTTGCTGTCGGGCAGCCGGAGCGCAGCGAGGATGGCACGCTCGCTTTGAGCGCGGAGGTTTGAGCGTTCTTTGGGGGCGGGCATGAAGGCTTGATGATATGCGCCGGGGTGGGCCGGGCGTCAGTCAACGCCGTGCTTGCTGGCGATTTCGGCAACCAGCCGGTACTGCTGCTGGTAGAAGCGGGTGTAGGCGATCTTGGCGCGGGCCCCCTTCTCGGCATCGCGCCAGCGACCCGTAAAGGCCGCGATTGCCTTGTAGTTCGCCTCGTTGAGCGTGAGCTCGGCGGGTGTACTCACCCCATCGTCTACGGCTTGCATCGGCATGGAGTAGAACGCCTCTTCCATCAGGGCGAGGCCCGTCGGGGGGAACCCCGGCTTGGCGCGGGCCGCGTTGAGCACCCGCCAGGCATCCTGCATCTCGCGGTGGGTATCGATCGCGAACGCACCCATCAGCGGGCCGATCAGGTCGCGCCAGCCTCGCAGCGGCGTCTTCGAAGCGATCTCGAACGCGTTTGTCTGGTCGGTGAAGCGGTCGAGGTAGTTGGCGTACATCGATGGCTTCACCGGCATGCGCCGGAGCCTGTCGTGTTGCGGGCCTAGCCCGTCGCCGGCAGCGCCGGGCTTCTGGTCCAGCGGCGCGAACTGCCAGAGCGCCTGCGCCTCGTCGGTCAGGCAGAACTCGACGAAGCGGCGTGCGAGCTCCGCGTGCCGGGCACCGTTGATGATGCTGGCGGGGTCGGCGTCGATGTACGTCGCGCCCGGCGGGTCGATGTACCCCACGCGGCTGGAGCTCGGGTCATCGCCCGGCTTGATCAGCGACTGGCTCTGCCCGCGCCCGTAGAAGTCGATCGCCACACCCGCCGCGCACTCGCCCTGGCTCACATCCAGCGGCGGCTGGGTGCTCGACGATGAGAAGTACCGCGCGTTGGCCGACATCTCCCGCAGGATGCGCCACCCCCTGTCCCACCCTTCCTTGTTCAAGATGGCGTCGTAGAGCGTGGCGACGCTGCCGGAGAGACGCGGGTCGGCGAGTGCTACGCGGCGGAACAGCCGCGGGTCGCCAAGCTCACCAAACGAGGTCGGCTCGGGCACGCCAAGCTCGCCCAGCAGGTCGCGGTTGTAGACGATGCCGAAGCCCGACAGCGCGGTGCCGAACCAGTGCTGGTCGTCGTCGTAGAGCCGCTCGACACCGACGCGGTTCTCCGGCCCGTAGATGCCGTCGAGGTACGCCGGCGTAAACGGCGGCGTCGGCGGGGCGCTGATGCGCACGCGCACCCGCGTCGGCCTGCCGTCGATGGTCACCGTCGTCACGATGCCGACCTTGGACGCGGTGTGCTCGAACGAGCCGCCGCCGAAGAAGACGTCGGGCAGGTCGGCCCGCTCGGCATCGATCACGGCCTCGGGCAGCTCTTCCTTCTCGCCGGCACGGTTCTTGAGCGCCTTGGGTGGCGTGATGGTGTACGCCCCTGCCGCGACGGCCGCCTCGGCCTGCGACTCCAGCAGCTTGCGGATCTCGCTGGTGCCACCGGGTGTGCGCCAGTCGATCACCGCGGAGGTGCCGTGGATGCGCCGGTGCCACGCGTCAAAGGCCATGCCGAACTCCAGACGGATCTGCTCGATGTGCGGTGTGACCACCACCAGCTTCGGCGCACCGTCGGCGACCGCGTCAGCGGCGCCACTCGATGTCCGCGACCACTTGCTGACCACGGGCACGCCGACGATCACCAGCAGGGCGAGCACAATGATGATCCGGGCGGACTTCACGCGAAGAAGGTAGGTCGCGGCGGGCGACCGCGCGGCGGGCCGCCACCGGCGCACAGCGCTGAGCTACCCTTGCCGGGTATGAACCAGACGGCGAGCCTGCACCATTCGTTCCTCGCGGCCGCGGCCACCCTCGCGACGCTCGGCCTCGCAAGCGCCCCCGCGTGGGGTCAACCCCCTGCGCCGCAGGCCGCCGCCCCTTCCGCCATCCCCGCGGCCCAGCCGCCGGTGATCACCTTTGACCCCGAGTATCCAGCTGCGCCGGCCGAGGGGATCTACGTCTCTGACCGGGGCGTGGTGCTCTCGATCGATCAGCAAACCGGGATCAACAAGGCCGCAGCGCTGGTGAAGATCAAGACGGGCCTGCCGGTCATGGTCGTCACCATCCGCTCGCTTGAGGTGATGGGCGCTGACCCCGCCAAGGGGCTCGACCCGTACGCACGCGAGGTCTTCAAGCGCTGGGCGACGGGCACATCGAGCGACGACCGCGCTGCGCTGCTGGTGCTGTCGCGCGATGACCTGCAGGCGCGCCTCATCCTCGGCGCCGGCTGGCCGGCCGAGCAGCAGCAGGCCGCTCAGCGACTGGCCGATGGCCAGGTGCTGACGGCGCTCAAGGCCGGCAAAGCGGGCGATGGCCTCCTCGCCGCAGTCGGTGAAGTGGGGGCGATGTTCACCGCGGCCGGGTACACGACCGATGCAATTGTCTCGCCGATCGCGCTACCGCCAGGTGGCGGCAAGATCGCCGCCGACACGCCCTTGCCGGCGACAGTGCCCGCAAGCGGTGGCACGCTCGCCTCGGTCGGACTGCTGACGTGGATCGGCATCGGCGTGCTCTTCCTGGTGGTCGTCATCCTCGCGGCGGTGCTGGCGCGTTCGTCCAAGCGCTCCGATGAGCCGCGCTCTTGAACCTTTCCGCTGACAAGCCCTCTGCACTCCCTCCCTTCCCCCCTCAAACGAGATGCCCCTATGCCGATCTACGAGTACGCAGCACCCGATGGCAGCAAGGTTGAACTCATCCGCCCGATGGCCGACGCCGACAAGCCCGTGACCGACCCGGAAGGCAAGGGCCGCACCTTTGCTCGCGTGATGAGCACTGTGGCGGTGGGGGGCGGAGGTAGTGGCGGCGCTCCCAACTCGCCAGGTGGCGGCGGTGGCCACATCCACAGCGGCATGTGCGGCTGCGGCAAGCGCAAGGGGTCGTGCGGTGGTAGTGGGGGATAACTAGAACGAGTAGTTCACCCACGCGCTGGTGGTGCCCGGTGAGACGCCGCCGCTGCTGCCGTTGATCGCCGCCGAGGTGGTGGCCGCCAGCACGTAGCAGATGTTCCCCGCGACGACCGAGTAGTTGGTCGTGTTGTTGCGCGCGGTGTTGCCCGAGAGGAAGTTGCCAGCGCCGTTGACGTCGAAGCCACGGGTGGCGCCGGTGGCGTTGTTGTGCTCGAGGCGGTTCTCGCCGCCGGTGGCGACGATGTTGGCCACGGAGGGGAAGACGTTGTTGGCGAAGGCGTTGCACCCGCGCACCAGGCACCCGTCGGCGCACACGATGTTCGAACTGACGTTGTTCATCGCGGCGCAGTCGATGATCGAGCCGCCGTCGTTGACGGAGATGCCAGTCGCGCTGTTGCCCGAAGCGGTGCAGCCGAAGATCACCGCCCCAACACCGCCGCGGATGCCCGTGACGTTGCCGTTGGCAACACAAGCCGTCACGGTCCCCTGGCCGCTGATGCCGTCGCCGCCGTTGCCAGTCGCGACACAGTGGCTCACCGCGGTGCCGCTGGAGATGCCCGTAGTGCCGTTGCCCTGGGCGGTGCACCGAGTGATCACGCTCCCGGTGTTGGCCGCGACGCCGGAGAACGTGCTGCCGGTGGCGGTGCAGTCAGACACCGCCGAGTAGAACCCGGCCACGATGCCCGACGACCCGCTGGCGCTGG
>JAUXUZ010000023.1 GCA_030680655.1 Phycisphaerales bacterium | reverse complement strand
ATCGCGTCGAGCTGGGCCAGCTCGATCAATTCGCGGTTGCTGAAATCGGGGTGTGAGGGAGTGGGTGTTGAGGGGTTCATGCTGTCAATCCTTCACTGACGTCACGCTCACGCAGGCGCACCAGGGCGCGGCTGAGAGCGGACTTGATCGTTCCCAGAGGGGTGTTGAGTTCCTCGCCGATCTGGCGCAGCGTCTGCCCGTTGAGGTACGCACGCACCACAACGGTCTTCTGCAGTTCCGGGAGTTGGTCGATCTTCTTCATGAGTGCTGCAAACCGTTCCTGCTGCTCCGCGTCGAGCCGTTCACCAGATGCGCCGCCCTTGGCCGACCCGTGCTGAACGTCCATCAGCTTCTCGTCAAGCCCCGACGACTTGATCGCCGAGCGTGAGCGCCGCAGCCGGTCAACCATGTACCGGCGGCTGATCAGCATGACCCAGGTCACCAGCGCGGCCCTCGTCGGGTCGTAGCGGTCGCTGGTTCTCCAAAGGCGGACAAAGACCTCCTGAACGGCATCCTCGGCTTCATCCCGGCTCGGAAGGGACTGATACGCCATGCGGTAGATCAAATTGCCGAACCGGTCGTACAGCGTCGCCACCGCGGATGGATCACCCGCAGCGACTCCCCGCATGAGGCGCAAGTCAGCAGCCTGGATTTCCGCATCGGCGGGCATCAAGCACCTTTCCGACGTCCGGCCGGCAGACGTGCCGGCGCTTTCCATACGCACCCCGCAGAAGGCGGGTTGCGGCGAACGGACGAAGCTCTGACAGCATACCACAAGATAGCAACAATGACCATCAGTACCCTTAAGGGTAATGTCCGAGAATGTAGGGTATTTTACCCCCCTTTTCTTGCCGAGGGTGGTCTTGACTCCGGAAGTGGATTAAAGTCAACTTGTCCCGAGTTGGAGGTTTCCGAGAAGATCAGGAGACGACCGTGCGGGCAATCGTGAGGGCCAGAGAAACTGCTGACAGCGCGAGGCCGCGCTGCAGAATGCACCGATCAGCGTTCTCGCTGATCGACGTGCTCGTTTCGGTCTCCGTCATTGTCGTGCTGATCGGGCTGATGATGCCGGCGCTGACGTCGATCCGTGAGACCACGCGCAAGGTCGTCTGCTCGTCGAACATCCGCCAGATCGGGCTCTCGACGGCGATGTACGCCTCCGACTACAAGGGGCAGCTGCCCTTCAGCCGGAACTACGAGAAGTCCTACCGCGTTGGCGAGAGCTTCCTCCCGCAGGACCTGATGAAGGCACGCATCGCGTGGCCGACGGCAGATTGGGATGGCCTCGGTCTGCTCTACGGCAGGCAGTACTGCTCAGCGAGCCAGGTCTATTACTGCCCATCGCACAGGTCGATCCACCGGTTTGATTCATACGCCACCGGTTGGAACGGCGCGCCGACCGACGTCTTTACGAATTTCCAGTACCGCGGTGGCAACCAGTTCGGTCAAGCAAACCTGAACAAGCTGCCCGACCGGATCTCGCTGCTGGCAGACGGCATGGCGAGCGCGTTTGACTTCAACCACTCCGTGGGCGGCAACATCGTTGCCAGCGACCTCAGCGTTGTCTGGTTCGACGACTCCGCCCGCACACTGCTGCTCCCCACCAGCTACGACGACCCCGCAGCGAAGGACAAGCTGCAGTCGGCGTGGAGCGAGATCGATCGCGCGCTCTACAAGTAACCGGCAGGAACGCCGCCGTGAGCATTTCCAGGCTGCCCTGGCCCGACGGGTGAACAATCAACTATGACGACCCACCTGCGGCGGCTGCTGTTCGCGATGCTTGTCCTTGCCGTTTCTGCGCCTGCAGCGACCGCCCAGCTTGTGCCGTCGCGCGAGTTCTACGGTACCAGTCGCCCCATCCCGATGACGGTGAGCCTGCCTCAGCCGGACGCAACACCCGCCGCCACGCCGCAGACACCGCCGGCAGCGAAGCCCGCCTGCGAGGTTGCGCTTCTCTCAGCGGTATCAGGCACGCCCCTGGCCGTCGCACCGGTGCTGCCGGGAAAAATCGACCTCGCCGCCCTGCTGCCAATGCTCTGGTCGCAGCAGCCCCGTGACGTGCTCTTCGCCCAGTTGCGCGTTGACGGCAAGGGTGTCGGCGCCCCGGTGGTGCTCAGCCCGATGCTCAACCGGCCGCGTGCGAAGGCCAAGACCATTGCCGGCGCGAAACGTCCGGTGATCACCTTCGAACCGCTCGAGGGTGAAGAAGATGTCTACAGCGGCGTCCAGGCGTGGGTCGACAAGCGGGCCGTGCTCAAAACCGACGAGGGGGAGATCGAGATCGCAACCCGCCCCGACGCGGCGCCGCTCGCTTCCTCGAACTTCCTTCGGTTGGTCGGGGGCGGGATGTACCACGGGACCGGCTTCCACCGCGTTGTGCCGCTGACCGCCGACGGGCAGCCGTTTGTGATCCAGGGAGGCGACCCGACCGGCACCGGCTCCGGCGGCTGCGGCTATTACGTGGACCTGGAGAACTCGCGCCTCCCGCACGACCTCGGCGTGGTGAGCATGGCCAGGGCGAGCGACCCCGACAGCAACGGCAGCCAGTTCTTTGTTTGCCTCTCGCGCGAAGGCACCAAGCGCCTCGACGGCTCCTACGCGGCCTTCGGCGTCGTCACGCGCGGGCTCGACACGGTGCTGCGGATCTCGCGCACACCGCTCCAGCCCGGGACCGATAAGCCGCAGAAGGTTCCAGTTGTTCAGTCGGCTTGGCTCATCGATGCGCCGCCGATGGAGCCGGGACGCCCGGCGGCTGCGCAGGCGTCGAGTGTGGACCTGAACAACCCGACGCGGTAGGCGATTGCTGCGATGATCGTTGCGCGTGTGCGGCCGCGATGAGATCCAGGCATTGAAGGGGCCGATCGGCGCCAGCTCACGCCAGCAGGCCCACCCTTCGCATGGCGTCAACCACCGCAGACTCGGTCTCCTGATCACTGGTGAGCAGCGCGTGCTCGATCCCCCGTGCCCTGCACCAGGCTGCGGCACCTTCCACGTAGCGTGCCGCTGCAGCGCGGTACCGCTTGAGCAATTCGCCCGTCACCGTGATGTCCCGCCCGGCACCGGTTTCTGCGTCCAGCAGTCGCAGATCCCCCCACAGCGGAGAGCGCGACGATGATGAACCGGTGGGAGCCTCAGCGGCTGGGTCGAGCTCGCCTGGTGCCAGCAGCTGGAGCACGAACGTCTCAAACGCCCCGCCCCCCGCGACGTAGCGCAGTCCGGCCGCATAGCCCGGCTCGTCGCCAATCGCAGGAGGGATCAGCAAGTCGGAGATCACCACCAGCACCCCGCGCCCCGAACGCCCAGCGCTGATCGACCGCATCGCAGCGCCGAAGTCGGTCGCCCTTCCGCGGTTGGCCGGTGCCGCGGCGGCGGTGCGTGCGGCTTCGAGCACAAACGACGCCGCACGTTGCACGTTCGCTCGGCCGCGGAGCGGCTCGAGCTGCGCCAGGCCCCCATCGCCGGCGGGGCGCAGGCCGCCTTCCTGATCGTCAGGGTCCGTCGGAAGACCGATGGCCGAAAGGTGCAGCCGGTTGTTGTTCACCAGCGCCACGTAAGCGATCGCCGCGGCCAGGCGGGCGGCGGCGGTCAGCTTGCTCGGGTCCCCTGCCAGCATCGAGGCCGAAGCGTCGAGCACAACGTGGACGGTCAGGTCCTCTTCGGCGTGGAACAACTTGATGAAAAACCGGTCGAGCCGCGCGTAGACGTTCCAGTCGATGTGCCGGAGGTCGTCCCCCGCTACGTACGGTCGGAAATCGTCGAACTCGACCGAGCGCCCCCGCTGCTTGCTCCGCCGCTCCCCCTGCAGTTTGCCGGAGAAGACGCGCCGCGACTTGATGTCCAGGCCGTCCAGACGCGACGTCAAGCCCGGCGGCAGCAGGTCAGAGACGGTGAGGGTGCCCCCTTCGCCAGAACCGCCTGCGTTTCGATGGGAGGCGCGTATCAGCACCCGAGACTCTATGGGCTCACGCAGCGACAACGCTTGTGGGCGGGTTGGTGGGTGACAAACGGCCAAACCCGGCCGGAGATCAGTTCTTGGAATCGCGGATCGCGCGCCAGTTCTCGGCCTTCTGGCCGTCGGCGTATTCCCAGACCGTCACGTTGATCCGGCGCACACCCCACTTAAGGGCCTCGGCATCGGTCGGGAAGAGCACATCAAGGCGGTTGCCCTTGATCTTGCCGCCCCGGTCGAGGACGGGCACGACCTGACCGCTGTCGTAGCCGGGGATCGTGATCATCGACCCCAGCGGCAGAATCCGGCTGTCGGCGGCGACCATCTTGTGGGCGTTGGTCTCAACGTTGTGCAGGCTGGCGGTGATGCCGTCGGCCGAACCTGCGCACGACTTCTCGTCGGGCGAGTAGGCGGTTACCAGCATCGAGATCGTTCGAGCCGGCCGCACGGGGCGACCGTTGAACCACCGCACAGACATTTCCCGCGAACCTCTGCCTCTGCTGCATCTATTGACACAGCGGCTGCGGTAATTCACATTTGCGGTGCGGACGGAATCCCCCTCGAGCCGAAGATTTGTTTGGCAAATGTTTGGCGACTATCCTGCCGATGACCGGATAGGCCCTAGCCTTGTCCCCGGCCGCACACACCACATGCACAGAACCGCTTGCCCAACACGCAAACTCCGCCGACCGAGTTTTTTCGCCGGAGGAGAACCCCTCGTCTTCGCGATGGTGCTGGTTGTCGGCGCTGCGGCGGCCATTGTCATTAAAGAATTCACCTCGCGGTCAATCGGCCCGGCCCTGGCGGCGATCGAAGACCGTGCGATCCCCCTGGCCGAGGTGCCGGCCGCGGCGCAGTTGCGGATCACTGACCCGCTGGTCGAGGAACCCGCTGCACTGGCTATCGAGACACTTGCCCCGGCCCCGCAGGCAGGCAAGGCCCCGCAGACCCAGCAGGAC
>JAUXUZ010000022.1 GCA_030680655.1 Phycisphaerales bacterium | reverse complement strand
GCGCTGGATGGCCTCGGCGGCCGCCCGCTTGCCGATGGCCTCGATGTACCCGCTCGAGTCGGTGATGTCGCGGATGTTGACGTTGATGAGGTAGAGCCCGAGCTTGTTGATCTCCTGACCGACGTTCTCGTTGATCAGGTTCATGAACTTCTCGCGGTCCTTGTTGATCTCTTCGATCGTCAAGGTCGCGATGACCAGCCGCAGCTGGCCGAGGATGATGTCCTGGGCCTGCTCGCGCACCACCTGCACGGGCATGTTCAGCAGGCGCTCGGCGGCGTTGTTCATCAGCACCGGGTCGACCGAGATGGCGACGGTGAACGTCGCCGGCACGTTGACGCGGATGTTGTTGAGCGACAGCGCCCCCTCGAGTGGGATGTCGATGACGATCGGCTCCAGCGACAGGTACGAGTAGTCCTGCACCAGCGGCACGACGAACGCGCCGCCGCCGTGGAGGCACTTGCTCGACCGCTCTTTGCCGACCTTTCCGTAGATGACCAGGATGCGGTTGCTGGGGCAGCGTTTGTACTGCCGGGCCACCAGCAGCCCGAAGAAGAGCAGCACCAGCAGCAGGGCCAGGATCGCCCCGATGTAGATCAGCGGCGCGAAACTGGTGCTGGAACCGGACTGGAATGCGAGTGTGAACGTGTTCAAGAGAGTCCCCTTCGATGGGCGCAGGGAGCGCCCGGGTGTGTGCGTGAGTGTACAGGAAACCGGGCCGCAGAGTGCGGCGGGGGTCGGGCCGGGCCCGCTGTCAACGGGGGGCGGCCTTACGGCTGCGCCGTAGGAGCGGGCGGTTGGCCCGTCCCCGGTGCGCACAGCCCCGCGCGGTTCAAACCGGCGTCACGATGATCGAGTTGTCGGTGTGGGTGTGGACGACCTTTACGCGGCTGCCGGTCTTGAGGGCCGGTCCGTCGGAGGTTGCCTGCACGATGCGTTCGCGGTTTCCGATGACTACGCGCACCTGGCCGCGCCCCTCGCCCTTGGCGGGGATGTTGGCGTAGACGTCCGCCTCGTGCCCGACGGCGGAGGCCATGTTGACGTTCCCGCTGCTCTCCATCTTCTTGACCGCGTGCAGCAGCAGCGCGACGAGGAACCCGAACGCCGAGCCACTCACCAGGCCGCCCAGCACGCTCAACGCGGGCGACCACTCGAACGCCTTCAGGCACACCAGCCCGCCCCACCCAAAGCCCATGATGAAACCGAAGGTCGTCTGCACCGACACGAGCTTGAACGCCCCGCTGGCGTCGCCGCCGTGGTGACCGTGCCCGCCGTCGAGGCCGTCCGCGTCCCCGTGGTGATCAAGACCGACCATGATCAGCAGGAGCTTGAGCAGAAAAATGCCCGTGCCCAGCAGTGCCGGAACGGTGAACCAGAGCGCGGGTGATTGGAAGAGCTCATTGAGCATCGCGGAAAACCCCCTTCGAAAGGCCTGCGTGCGAGCGCCCGATGATATGCGTGATGCGCGCCGCCAAGCGGCGGGTTACCTTGGGTTACGTCGGCGTCACGCCGTGTCGCCGGCCGTGAAGTCAAAGAGGAAGTGGTACGAGCAGCGCCAGAGGGGGAACTCGATCTCGCAGCGGTAGCCGACGAACTCGTCGGGGTTCCAGCCGGCGTGCTCGAACCCGTAGCGGAGCAGGTCGAGGTAGCGGTCCCACGCCGGCGTCGACGCGACCCTGAGCCCTTGGCCCAGCAGTTGCAGCTTCGGACCACCTGGGATGCGGGTAGACCACCGGGCCATCAAACGCGTGTCGGTGGGCGTCCACAGGTGCGTCTCCAGCGCGGGGATGCACGTGCGGGCGATGTCGCGGTGCAGGAAGACGTCGTGGAGCATCCGCCGGCTCGGGTAGCGCACGATCGATGAGACCTCGCCCACCGCCGGCGTCAGCGTCGCCGGGTGCGGTTCGGGCGTTCCGGTGCGGTTGGCGATCACCACATCAAACGGCGCGTCGGGCGACGACTCCTCACGTTCGACTACGTGCGTCACCATCCCGCCGATCCGGCGGGATGTGACCCGCGGCAGCGGTCGCGAGCAGTACGGGACCACCAGCGCCCCCCACGGGCCCGACCGCCCTTCTTCGTCGAGGGTGGTGTACACCGTCTTGTCGGTGTCGTGCACCTGGGCGCGGCTGCCCAGCTCCAGCGGAACGCTCGTCTGGTGGGCGTGGTGCCCAAGGTGGGCCCGCAGCTGCACGCTCTGGGTGAGCTTGGGCGAGCCGACGACCGGTCGGATGATCGAAACGCCAACGAGCGTGTCGGTCCAACGCCCAACGACGTGCGCCGCGGCGTTGAACAGCGTCGCCCGCGCGGCGACATCGTCTTGTCCGAGCCATTCGTTCTCGGCCTGGGCGGCCTCGACTGGTTGCACCGAGTGGTCTTCGAGCAGCCGCCGCAGGCCGCGCTGCGACACTTTCAACTGGTCCAGCAGGCTCTCGAGACTGTCGATTGCGTTGGCCGCCGACTCGATAATCTGCCGGTCGCCCTGCGCGGCCTTGGGGCGCTTGGCCACTGCGTCGATAAACAACCGCAGCCCCTCGATCCCCGGGAAGTTCACCAAAGTGCGGGCGTCGGGCGTCGGCTCGGCAATGGTCGCCACGATCCGCTGACAGGTCGCACGGTCTAGATTGAGCTTCTTCGCGAGCGCGCTTGCACCTCGATCTGGGGGGGAAAGCAGGTCGATCACGGCCCGCAGCTCGTCGCGCAGGCGCAAAGCCACCTGCTGTGACTTGAGCTTCTCGGTGCGCGTAAGGGGCGAAGTCCGTCCCCGAACGGTTGACGAAACCAGGCTTTTCAGACCGGGATGTGACGACATGGTCAGAATTCACTGCCGAGGGCTTGACGATGTTCTCAGAATCAGTATATTGATCTCAGAACATTTCGCAAGGATTTGTCGAAGAGAAGTGTACCAGACTTTCGGAACGAGTGGTAGGGTGTTGGCAGACTTGTGCGAATAAGGAAGAAAACCATGGCTCGGAGCATCTCGGCGTGCCTTTTGACGGTTGCGGCATCGATCTCGATGAGCGGCGTGGCCTTGGGTCAATTCTCAAGCGACCCCATTGCGTTGCCGGCGGTCGGTGATCTGGGGGGCGATCAGACGCAGAGCAAAGTGCGGATGATGCCCGACGGTTCGTTCTACGTCTCGTGGTTCGACAACCGCACGGGCGGGTACGACGTCTACCTCCAGCTGTTCAACGCCGCGGGCGTGGAGCAGTGGCCCCACAACGGGGTGCTGATCGCTGACCGTGCGCTGAGCTCCACGCAGGATTACGACATGCGGGCCGACAGTGCCGGCAACGCGGTGCTGGTCTACCGGATGGACGGAAACACCGTACAACTGACGAAGGTAGACGCAACTGGTTCGATCGTCTGGAGCTCGGCGGTCTCACCGGCGACGGCGATCGCCCGCAACACGCCGCGCTTCTGCATCCTCAGCGACGGCAACTACATGGTCGGCTGGTCTGAGGCCCCGACCAACCCCTCTGCGGTGAAGTTGCAGAAGGTCGATGCCGCCGGCGTGCCCACGGGGGCGTTGACGACGCTGATCGAGACGACGCCCGTGATCAAGCCCTACACCCTCTGTGAGCTCCAACCGGGCGAGGCCGGGTCGGTCATCGCGCTGTGGGTGCGCTCCTTTGGCACCGGCGCGACAACCTCGAAGTACCTCCACGCGCAGAAGTTTGACTCGTCCATGACGCCTCTGTGGCCCGACGTCTCGCCGACAGTCCTCGGCCTGGCGATCTATGCGCCTGCCCCGGGTTCGGCCTTCCCGTACGGCGGTGGCACGTACAACGCCACGCAGGGGGGCTCGATCCAGATCGGTTACTTCCCGACGTTCGAACCAGACGGGTCCGGCGGCGCGGTCTTCTCATGGTACGAGAACGCCGGCTCCAGACTCGCGTTTGTGCAGCAGGTGAACGCCGCGGGCGCCAAGCGCTGGCCCACCGATTTCGGCCGGCCCGTGACCGAAGCGGACGCGGGCATCTACAAGATCTCGGCCAGTTCCGCCTATGACGCGGCCAACAACGAGATCTACGTGAGCTACACGCGCACCAACACCACGCAGAACCAGTGGGGCGTGAGCGCCCAGAAGATCGACGCTGCCGGCAACCTCGCCTGGGGTTCGCTTGGCACAACGGTCGCGGCGCTGGACGCGAATCAGGAGTCGTTTGTCCAGACCGTGCGCCGGCCGCAGGGAGGCTGCTACGTGCTCGGCCTTGAGGGTCGTCCATCGACGGCGACCTCGGGCGTCGTGCAGGCGGCGCTCGTTGACGCCTCCGGCTCGCTCGTCTTCACGCCGGATATCCACGAGGTATGCAGCAACCTGAGCAGCAAGGGGCGCCTCTGGGTCGCCCCGACGCCAACGGGCGGCGCGGTCATGACGTTCAACAACGGCGCCGCCGGCGGCACCGACGTGCTGCTGGCCAACATCCGTGCCAACGACACCCAGGGCACCTGCCCGGCCGACCTTGGTCGCCAGGGCGGCCTTCCCGGGCCCGACGGTCGCAACGACAACAACGACTTCATCGTCTTCATCGACTTCTTCTTCACCGCCAACACGCTCGCCGACATGGGCGTGCAGGGCGGCGTGCCCGGTCAGGACGGCGCCTTCGACAACAACGACTTCGTCGTCTTCATCGACTTGTTCTTCGCCGGCTGCGACTGATGCCGCTGGGCGGCGAACGCTCGCCACCGGATTGATGCAATGAACCCCGAGCCCCGGCCCGCGCCGGGGCTTTCCTGTTCGCGCCAATCGTGCCTCCGGCCGGTTTCGGTCGAGCCGGCGCGGTACGCTTGGCCCGGATGACCCCGGCCGACCAACAACCCGCGACCGCCCCGCTCTGGCGGCGCGAACTGCCCAACTGGCTCACCTCGGCCCGCGTCGTCATGGCGGCGGTCTTCTTCGCCGTGCTCACGCTCTGGCGGTGGGACGACTCGGCCGCGCAGGCCGAGCGCACCGACTGGTTGCTTTTACTGGCCGCGGGCCTGTTCATCGTGGCGGTGCTGACCGACATCGCCGACGGGTTCCTGGCTCGGCGGTGGCACGTTGAGAGCGCGTTCGGGCGGATCATGGACCCGTTCGCCGACAAGATCCTCATCGTCGGCGCGTTCGTCTTTCTCGCCGGGCCCGATTTCTGGTGGGAGTTCCCCGGCGGCGCTGGTGGCGCAGTGCCGGCGAGGTTGAGCGGGCACGGCATCCAGATCAGCGGCGTCTACCCGTGGATGGTCGTGGTCATCCTCGGGCGCGAGCTGCTGGTGACGAGCATCCGCGGCGTGTTGGAGGGGCAGGGCATCAAGTTCGGGGCCGACTGGTGGGGCAAGGGGAAGATGATCCTGCAGTCGGTCGCCATCCCCACCGTGCTGATCGCCACGGCGGTGACGGCCGTGCTCCCGGCCGTGCGTGAGCACGAGAAGTACCACTGGTGGGAGAACCCGTGGGGGCGCATGACCATCGACATCACGGTGTGGGGCATGATGTTCTTCACCGTCATGAGCGGCGTGCCGTACGTGGTGCGCTGCGTGCACCTGCTGGCGCAGGCCCGCGCCGCCAAGCGCGACGCGAGGGTGGGGGGTGAGGCGTGACCCCGCTCGGCCGCCGGCTTGTTACGTCGTTCGGGCTCGGCTTCATGCGCCCCGCACCGGGCACCTGGGGGAGCCTGCCGCCGTGCGCCGCCGCGGCGGTGCTGGTGCTGCTGGATCAAGTCGGCACCCCGCTGTGGTACGGCGTGCTCGTCGCCTTCGCGCTGGTCTTCTCGTGGGCGTGCGTGCGGTTTGGCGACGGGGCCGAGGTGGAGTTTGGTCGCAAGGACCCGTCCCAGGTGGTCGCCGATGAGACGGCGGGCATGGCCGTGACGCTCCTGTTCCTGCCGCACGTGTGGCTGGTGGTCGCCGGCTCGACGGTGGAGCAGTCGCGGTGGAAGACGGGCGCCGTGATGATCGTCGCGATCGGCGTGGCGTTTATCCTCTTCCGCATCGCCGACATCCTGAAGCTCCCCCCCGCCAACGGACTCCAGAAGCTCAAGGGAGGCTGGGGCATCCTGGTCGACGACCTGGTCGCGGGCGTGCAGGCGGGCATCGTGCTGGTGGGGCTCTGCTGGCTTTGGCAGAGCCAGAACCGCGTGATCTGAATTTCGCAGTCCCCTTGGATGTTGAGCCGTTTCGCAGTACATTGCCCCTGTGCCAGTCATCAGCCGCTTCTTCGGGATTGTCGTGATGATCTATTACAAAGATCATCCGCCGCCGCATTTCCATGTGCGGTACGGTGAGAAGCAGGCCCGTTTCACGATCGACACGCTGACGCAAATGGATGGAGACATCTCGCCGCGTGTTCGTGAGTTGGTGCTGGACTGGGCGAAGCAGCACCAAGAGGCTCTGGCTGAAGACTGGCGTCTGGCGATGAACCGTGAACCGCTGAAGCCGATAGACCCCCTAGAATAACGCCATGTCCAAGGACATCATCCAAGTCGAGACGACCGGCGCAACCACCCTCACGCTGACCTTCAAAGGCGGCGAACGACGCGTGGTGGATATCGCTAAAGTCGTCCCGTTCGACGGTGTGTTCACCAACCTTGCCGCAGCGGACTTCTTCCGCCAGGTCCGTGTCAACAGCGAGACCGGCACGATCGAGTGGCCCAACGGGGCGGACCTCTGCCCCGATGTGCTCTATCAGGCCAGCAAGGCAGCCGACCACCCCCGCGGCCGCGTCGCCTGAGCCACCACTCCAAACAGAAGCCTTGCACGCAGGACACCCAGGCCACTGGATAGCACCCCAATCACCACGGACTGTCGATCCGGTGATCGGCCTCCCCTAAGGTTGTGGTTCCCCCATGCCCCGCACCAAGACCACCACCCCGACCGCTGAAATCAGCGACGCGATCAACACCGTCGCGTTCGTCTCTCTCGGCTGCCCGAAGAACCTTGTTGACAGCGAGAAGATGCTCGGTCTTCTCGCCACCGACGGGATCGAGCCGGTGCAGTACGACCTCGCCGAAGCGGGCGAGCCGGTCGACGCGGTGGTCGTCAACACCTGCGGCTTCCTGGAGGCGAGCAAGGATGAGTCGCTCGGTGTGATCAAGGATGCCCTCGCCCGCAAGGAGGCCGGGCAGATCAAGCGTGTCATCGTCGCGGGATGCCTTGTTCAGCGTCACCGCGCCAAGATCCTGGAGTGGGCGCCGGGCATCGACGCCATGGTCGGCGTCTTCGACCGTGACAAGATTGTCGAGGCCGTGCGCGGCGACCGTGTCGCCCGGCGCGAGGCCGCTGCCGGCGGCGCCGCCGAGACACCCAAGTACTGGATCAACGCCAACGCCCTCACCGCCGCGGGCGAGCGCGGCATGGCCGTCACCGGGCTGACCGTCAACGGCAAGGACGGGCGCGGCATCGGGTATTTCGAGGACGACTCGGCCCGCCTGCGCCTCACGCCCCGCCACTACGGCTACCTGCGCATCAGCGAAGGGTGCAACCAAAAGTGCGCCTTTTGCACCATCCCCAGCATCCGCGGCAAGATGCGCAGCAAGCCGCTGGAGCGCATCATCGGCGAGGCGCGCGAGCTGATCGCCGACGGCTGCTTCGAGCTCAACCTCATCGGCCAGGACACGACCAGTTACGGCGACGACATCGGCATCGGTTACCGCGACGGCACCGGCGGCATGCCGACGATGCTCCGCCAGGTGAGCAAAGCGTTCGACGAGCTGGGCGTCAAGGACGGCTGGGTGCGGCTGATGTACGCCTACCCGAGCAATTTCGCCGACGACATGATCAAGGCCCTCGCCGCCACGCCGCGCGTGCTCAAGTACATCGACATGCCGCTGCAGCACGGGTCCGACGCTGTGCTCGCCTCGATGCGCCGGCACATCACGATGGACCAGACCCGCCGCCTGCTCGACAAGCTGCGGATGTGGGTGCCCGGCATCGCGCTGCGCACCACGTTCATCAGCGGCTTCCCCGGCGAGACCGAGGCCGACCACGAACTGCTGCTGCGATTTGTAGAGGAGCAGAAGTTCGAGAACCTGGGCGTCTTTGAGTACTCCCTCGAGCCCGGCACCGTCGCCGGCAACATGGAGGCCGACCCCAAGCTGGCCGTCGCGCCCGATGTCAAGACCCGCCGCCGCGGCGAGGTGATGGCCCTGCAGCAGAAGATCGCCTTCGCCCGCAACAAGAAGCGAGCCGCCGAGTTCGACGAGAAGAAGCCTGCCGCGGGCGGCATGAAGCTCGACGTGCTGATCGACTCATCCCTGCGCAGCGCCGGGCGCGCGACCAGCGGCGTGGGCAAGGGCGGCAAGCTCT
Source organism: Phycisphaerales bacterium (assembly GCA_030680655.1). Taxonomy (GTDB): domain Bacteria; phylum Planctomycetota; class Phycisphaerae; order Phycisphaerales; family UBA1924; genus JAJTGZ01. The sequence goes on along the minus strand of JAUXUZ010000022.1, from coordinate 826 downwards.
ACTCCGGCCGCACGTACATGCAGGCCCCGTCGATCGACAGCGTCACGTTCGTCCAGAGCGCCAAGGAGCTCTCGCCGGGCGAGCTGGTTTCGTGCGTGATTGTCGGCGCCGACGGTTACGACCTGGTCGCCCGCCCGGTGGAAGAGATCGAGAAGCGCGTCAGCCTGAATGTGATGCGCTAACGACGCGCAGCGTCGAGCAAGTCCTTCTCTCAGCTCCGCTGGGAGAAGGTGCCCGAGGCTCTGCGAGGGCGGATGAGGGTTCCCTTGCATTCGCAAACGACTGCCGCTCCCAAGCCAACCTCACCCGGCGTCGCCAAGCCTCCGCCACCCTCTCCCAGCGAGCTGGGAGAGGGGCTCAGCATTCCCGCCTGGCCTCGCGCGACGCCTTGAGCACCCGCGCCCGCGCGAGCACACTCGCGCAGACGGCCTTCGCATCGCGGCACACCTCGTCTCCGCGTACGCGCACAACCTCGATCCCCTGCGCCTGCATCCACTCGTTGCGCTGGGCATCCGCCGCGCCTCGATGCGCATGCATCGAACCATCAATCTCCACCACAGGCCCAGCCGTGGTGCAGTAGAAGTCAGCAACGTAGGGCCCCAGCGGGTGCTGTCGCCTGAACACGACACCAAGCCGCCTTCCTTCGCGCCGCAGGATGTTCCAGACCACCTGCTCTGGCGGCGTTGACTCCTGCCGCAGTTCGCGTGCTCGTGCCACACCGTCATCGGTTGGCCGAATCGCTTCGTAGTTCAAGCCGTCACGTTGCGCCGAGATCCGCCGCATCGGCCGAGCATACCAGCGACGCGGCCGTACGCAAGCCCTTCTC
>JAUXUZ010000121.1 GCA_030680655.1 Phycisphaerales bacterium | reverse complement strand
CAGCCGCCGCGTTCGCCGCCGCGGCGACCCCTTCCGCCGCGTTCACCGCCGCGTCCCGCACGCCCACCGCAGCCGCCACCGCCCGCTCATGCGTCGACTCGATCTTCTGCGTCGCCGCCGCGAACGCCTCCTCGATACGCGTCCCGATGTCCGCCAGCCGCTCGTGCACCTTGGCAACCAGCGTGTCGTGCTTGGCACGCGCCTTCCCCGCGTCGGCCTCAAACTTCGCCTTCGCCTCCGCCTTCCGACGCGCGTGCTCCGCCTCAAACACCCGCGTCTGCCCCTCAACCGCCCCGCGCGCCTCCGCCAGCGCCGCCGCCAGCGGCTGCAGCACCCGGCGCGTGCGTGCCCGCACCGCCTTGAAGATCAGGAACACGATCAGCCCGCCCACCAGCGCACCCGCCAGGAACCCCACCCCCGCGTAGACATCGATCGCCCAACCCCTCAGCGCCGACCCCGCTACCGCGCCAACCGCCGCCGCAAAGAACACGATCAGCCACGGTACAACACCGCCGATCGCCCGCGGCGCGCTGTACGCCTCCATCTCCGCGATCCGCCCCTCCGCGCGCGCCACCGCTTCCTTAAACACGCTCGCAGGCGCATCAGACTCCGTCGGCGTCAGCCCCACCTCCACCAGCAGGTTCTGACGCCACCGCAGCAGGATCGCATCCGCCCATTGCTTGATCGTCTGCACGCGGCCGGCCATCTGGGCCACCGTCGCGCTGTCGGCTTGCCGCTGCGCCTTGATCTTCGTCTTGTCGGTGTCCAGGCAAGTCTCGGCGAACCACACCGCCTCGTCGCGCAACTTCTTGCTCGCCTCCACGTCCCGCTGGCCGCGCTCCCGCGCCACATCCCGGTCGCGCGTCCGCATCGCCTCCGCTTCACGGCGACCCTTCTCCAGCGCCTCTTCCGCCGCCGAAACCGCCGCTGCGTGCGCCGCTTGTGCGTCCGCCAACCCGCTCGCCAGCCGCTCCGCCGCCGCCTTCAGCACGCGATCACGAACAACCGTCGCGCCCGCCGTCTTCTCGGCGTACACACGCTCAAGTTCCGTGCGAGCGACCGCCGTCTCCGCCGCCGCTTCCCTCAGCAGACGCACCGCCCGCCGCTGCACCGCCAGCGTCGGCGCATCCTCACGCCCACCCGCAGGCGATGCGCTCGCGCCGCCCCCTTTGCCTGTGGCTGGTGCAGGGGATGCGGGCGTCTTCGGCTGCGTGGGGGGCTGTGGGTCGTTCTGCATAGAAGCTCGTCTGTGTCCCTAGAGAGTAGAAGCAACACCCCCCACGGACCCCCCCCAGCCGACCCCCCGCCCGTCTACCCCCCGCCGTCCCGCACAACGCCCCCTCCCTCCGCCTCCCGGTTAGCCGCCAGGATCGCATCCCCCAGCGACGCCATCGCGTTGATCGTCTGGCTCACCCGCGGCTCGAGCGGCTCGATCACTTCCTTATGAAACTCCTCGGCCGCCTGGTCCCGCCACTGCTCGCGCGCCCGCGCCCACGCCAGGTTCAACTCGCGCAGCGCATCCTTCAGCCGCGCTTGAGGCGCCGTCGTGCTCACGCATCACCCCCCTCTGCGCCTTCGCCCTCGCCACCCTCAACCTCGCCGCTCCCCTGCGGGTTCACCGACCGGTACGCCTCCAGCGCATCGGTCATGCGGTCCAGCCGTGCAACCGCCAGCGGAAGCGAACGGCTCACCTGCTCCGACAGCCCCGCCACGTGCCCCTTGTAGAGCGTGTACTGCCGCTCCAACTCCGATACCAGCCGCTTGATCCGCTCCACCTTCTGCTGGGCCTCTTCAACCGCCGCCTTCGCCTTGTCAACCGCCTTGCGCTGCTCCACGCAAGTGGGGTTCTCGCTGCTGAAGCTCGCCTGCTTGCGGATCAGGTCGCTCCGCGCCGCCACCCACGCGTCCTGACGCTCCCGCAGACGCTTCGCCCACCGAGGCCCAGCCTCCAGCCGCAAACGCATCATCGTCTTCTGCGCCTCGCTGTTCACCTCGCCAAGTGCAGACTGCGCCCGCTCGTTGAACACAATCACCGCCGCGCGAATCCCGCGGATGGCATCGATCGAGTTGACACGCGCCTGATTCGACATGCAGGAAGTGAACCACAAAGACACAGAGGACACAAAGTTGAGAACGAAGCCGATTGAAACTCGAAGCACGCGGAGATCACAGAGCAAGCCACGGGCTCAGCGGCAGGTTGACATACCCCGCCCCTCTCCTGTCTTCCTCTGTGCCCTCTGTGTCTCCGTGGTGAAA
>JAUXUZ010000016.1 GCA_030680655.1 Phycisphaerales bacterium | reverse complement strand
AGGTGCCCGCCGCCGCGCTGACCACTCCCGGCTGCTTGAACTTGAACCACGAAGGCTGGCCGGCGGGCATCGACGAGATCGCGGTTGAGACGGTCTCGCTGCCGTTGGGTGTCGCGTGCAGCATGCCAAAGTCGTACGCCGCCGGGCCCTGCGCGTCGGAAAAGAGCTCGACCTTCAGGCCGTTCCAGATGTTGTCGGTCGACCACCCCGAGTGGTCGACGCTCTCGTAGGCAGTGGCCCAGTACTTGATGCCGAAGTACGACTCGTTGCCGCTGGTGGGCACGTTACGCGTCAGCTTGCCCCACGCGTTGTTGTTGGCGATGGGGATGTCCATCGAGACGTACCCGGTTGACGACGTCGCGAACGGGAGGGTGATCGTCAGGTCTTCGGTGCTGACAAAGGGCTGGTTGTCATTGGGTGAGAGCAGGACGCTCTCGTAACGCTGGAGCCGCAGCCGCGCCTGGCCCGCCTCGTTGGGTCCGGCGGCCTCGCTCAGCGTGCTGACGGCGTTGAGGGTGACGTAGCCGGTCACGCGGACGTGCTTGACGCGCGCCGCGTTCGCAGGCTGCTGCAGCGGGTCGATGAACGAACCCGTGAACGCGCCGGCGTGCCCGAGCGTGTCGTTGGAGCGGACGCCGTACCGCGTGGTCGTGCCGACGGTGCCGGTGAGTGGGGCGGTAGTCACCAAGCTCGGCGGGGTGTCGTCGAACTTGATGGTCAGGTCTGTCCACGTCGCGTCGGGCGTCGGGCCGGTGTCGGCGGCGTTGTCGTCGTACTGCTCGAAGAACTCCAGCTCGTACCGGCCCGGGTCGAACATCGTGCAGGCGCTGAACTGCCCGTTGAAGTTCAGGTTCTGCGGCACCGGCAGCAGCAGGGCGTCGGTCACCGTCGCGTTGCCGCTGGCATCGAACGTGGTTGAGGTGAACGGCTGAGCGACAAACTCGTGGGTGACGATGCTCACGTTCTGCGACAGGTGCGTCAGGCGGCGGACCCGGATGCACGCCTCGCGCGGGAACGTGCCCGCAGTGTTGCGGTGGAGCGTGCCGCTTAGCAGCAGCTTGTACGCGACACCGCCGGCCGGGAAGTTGACGGTGGCGGTCGTGTTGCCGGGAGCGCCGGAGAGCTTGTAACTCGCCTTGTTGCTCAGCGATACGGTCGACGTGATATCGCCCAGGGCGGCGGGCGCCAACGCTGCGCCGGCGAGCGTGGCGAGTGCGAGGGGTGAGGCGAGACGGTTGAGGGTGTTCAGCACGTTGAGGCTCCTTGTCTTGCGGGTGATCGGGGGGGGTGGGGCGGCACGGTGGTGCACGCTTGCCGGACCCATGCGACAAGTCCTCGCGGGGTGGCTAACGGGGGGGTCTGGAGTCTCCTGACCGGCACTTCTGGCCGTGAAAACAACCTCAGGTGGCGTCCGCGGTGAACCGTGGAGCCCCTTCCCCCGCTCCGCACGGCCACGGAGCGGCCATGGCGGACCACTCTTCCCCGATTTGGTCTCTTTTCGCTGGTACTCCCTGTCAGTTCGAGGTAGGTTTAAGCCTAACGGTTGTACCCGGGGCGCTCCCCGGCAGGAGATTATCCATGCGCTCGTCTCTCACACCTTTGGTCACTGTCTTGCTCGCCGCCCCCTTTGCCGCGGCACAACTCCAGCCGTTCGAGCTCATCGTCACTGTCTCGCCCCCCGGCAGCAACACCAACCCCGCCTCGTGGCAGCCCGTCATGCGATTCGGCTTTGCCGACACCGGCTCTGTCCCCGCGGTGCTCGACGACATCCCCAACGGCGAGGTTTTCGACCCCGCTGGCGTCGTCTTCCGGACCGGGACCGATTTCTTTATCGGAAATCGGCACGGCAACAACGCCGGGCTCGGGAGCATCTCGCGTTTCACGCTCTCATCAAACGGGCTGATCGCCACACCCAACGGCAACTTCACAACGCCCGGCATGATCGGCGTGCACGAGCTCGCCATCAGCCCCACCACGGGCGATCTCTACGCCGCCACGGTTGACGACGGCATCTTCCGCTTTACCTTTGACGGGGGTGGCCAACCGGTCTTCGCCAGTCACTTCGCTAACGGCCTCCAGACGCGCGGCGTGCTGGTGCACCCCAACGGCCGCTTCATCTACGCCACCACCCACAGCAACCTCATCCGCGTGTTCCACATTGAAAACGACAACTCTGTCACCACGCTCCCTTCCGTGGCTGTTCCCGGGGCCAGCAACCTCCACTTCTTCTGCCTTGGCCCCAGCGGCGACGAGCTCTACGTCGGCGACATCAGCTCCAGCAAGGTGTTCAGATTCAGCATGTTCCCCGGCGGCGAGCTCGTGGCCAAGCCGGCCATCGACAGCCCGGCCGCGATCGACCTCGCGTTCAGCGCCGACGGGCAGGAGATGTTCGTGGGCAACCACTTCCAGGGCGGCATCACGCGTTACGCCTACCAGCCGGGCACCGACTCCTGGACGCAGTCGGGCACGATCACCACGCCGAGCATGGGCGGGTTCGCCACGTACGTGCGTCCGCCCTGCGGCAACACCGACGTGGGCAAGCAGGGCGGCGTGCGCGGCTCCGACGGCCTGCTGAACAACAACGACTTCGTCGTCTTCATCGACCTCTTCTTCGAGCACGACCCGCGCGCCGACTTCGGCAGCCAGGGCGGCGTGGCAGGGTCAGACGGTCAGTGGGACAACAATGACTTTGTCGTCTATATCGACGAGTTCTTCTTCGGCTGCTTCTGATCCAGGAACTCTCCGGAGTGCTTCAAGTGAACCCCTCGCCCGCTCTCGTCGCGATCCTCATGTGCGCCCATGCGGCCGTTGCTCAGAACATCGTTGTAAACGGTGGCTTTGAATCGCCTGTTGTGACGACCGGCTGGGCGCAGCGCCTCCCAGGCGCGGTCTTTGGGTCCTGGACTGTCGACAGCACAGGGCAGGGCGTCGCCCATGTCGGCTCGTTCGGGAACCCGTTCGCCGTTGAGGGCCTGCAGAGCGTCGAGCTGAACTTCTACCAGGCATGCGGCATCTCGCAGGTTGTGCCGACAACCGGCGGGGGGCACTACCGCCTGGCGTTCTTCCTCGCCGGGCAGCTCAACGCCGGGCCGGACGTCAAGCACATGCGGATCGACTGGGACGGTGCCGAGGTCGCCACCGTTACCTGGGATCGGGCGGCCGCCGGCGGGGCCTGGGAGCCGCACGCCTTCAATCTGACCGCAAGCGGGCCGTTCACCACGCTGCACTTCTTTGGCATAGAGAACGTTGACGGCGGCCCGTACCTCGACGCCGTCTCGCTCGTCCCCGTTTGCAGCGCAGCGGACCTTGGCTCAACGGGGGGTATTCACCAGTCAGACGGCGTGCTCGACAACAACGACTTCATCGCCTTCATCGACTACTTCTTCGCGGGGGACCCGATCGCGGACATGGGGCGACAGGGCGGCATCGGGCCGGGCGACGGCGTGTTCAACAACAACGACTTCATCGTGTTCATTGACCGCTTCTTCGGCGGGTGTGGCTGATCGGCCGGCGTTCCTGCTACCCTTGGCGATGCCTCTCCACCGCTCAAACAAGCACCGGATCATCGCGGGCGTCTGCGGCGGCATCGCCGATTGGCTCGGCTGGGACCCAACCCTGGTGCGCATCGGCTACGTGCTGCTGAGCGTCCTCTCGGTCGCGTTCCCCGGGATCATCGTCTACATCGTGCTGTGGGTCATCACGCCCAAGAGCGCCACCTGAGCAAGCGATGACCAACCGGCCCGCCGTCTTTGTTGACCGCGACGACACGATCATCGACACCACCGCCGTTACGCGCAGCGACCCCATCCCCGGCGATCTGTACGACCCATCGCGAGCAACGCTCATCACCGGATCGGCGGACGCTCTGCTGCGCCTCAAGCGGGCGGGGTTCGCGGTTGTGGTCTACACCAGCCAGGGGGGCGTCGCCCGCGGCAGCGGCACGCTCCGCGACTGTGACGCCGTCAACGACGCCATGCGTCGGCTGCTCACCGAAGCGACGGGGGACCCGCACCTGCTCGCCGCCGTCTACTTTTGCCCATTCCATCCCAAGGGCACCGTCGCTCCGTTCAACCGCGAGCACCCGTGGCGCAAGCCCGGGCCGGGCATGCTGACCGCCGCCGCACTGGAGCTCGGTCTTGATCTGGCCCGCTCGTGGGCGATCGGCGACAAGCCGCGTGACTGCGAGGCCGCCGTCGCCGCCGGCATCGACCCGTCCCGCGCCATCCTCGTCGGCACCTCCGGCGAGCCCACCGCAAGGTGCCGGGACCTTGCCGCCGCGGCCGCGCTTGTCACCGGTTGAAACCCGAGGGCAAACCTGCGACGCTTGCCGACTTGGCGAGCAGCGCTCCAAACCCCGTGCAACCCCCGCCGCCGCGGGTGCTCATCTACCTGCCGACGTGGCTCGGTGACACGGTGATGGCCACGCCGGCGATCGACCTCATCCGGCACGCGTTGCCCCGGAGCGTGCTGATCGCCCTGGGCCGGCCGGGGATGAAAGACCTGCTCTCGGGGCTTGAGTGGCTCGACGACGTGGTGATCGCCGACGGGCGCAGCACGCTCGGGCCGGCGAAGGTCGCCGCGCGGCTGCGTGCCATGCGGATCGACGCTGCGCTGCTGCTGCCCAACTCCTTCTCCAGCGCGCTCACCGTGCGCCTGGCGGGGATCGAGCGCCGCGTCGGCTACGACCGCGACGGGCGCGGCGCGTTCCTCACCCACAAGCTCGAGCCGCTCAAACGGCCTGCGCCCCACAAGGGGTACCAGCCCGTCAGCGCTGTGGACTATTACCTGAGCGCGGCACGCCTCTTTCTCCAGGCGCTCCACGCAACGCCCGCTCAAGAGCCTGCCCCGCGCCTCACCCTCGTCGCCACCCGGTCAGACGAGGCCGCGGCCGACGAAGTGCTCGGCAAGGGTGGCATCAAGCCGGGCGAACCGTTCGCGCTGCTCAACCCCGGCGGCAACAACCCCGCCAAGCGGTGGCCGGTTGAACGCTTCGCAGCGTTGGCCCACCACCTGGTCAGCCACCACCGGCTCAAGGTCGCGATCAACGGCTCACCGGCCGAGACTGAACTGGTGGACACGATCCAGCAGGCCATCGAGCTCAACCACCCCGAGGA
>JAUXUZ010000120.1 GCA_030680655.1 Phycisphaerales bacterium | reverse complement strand
TTCTCTCGCGGAGGGGCGGACGGCTGACCTCGCGGAAGGTGAAGATCGCGCCGCGGCCGTACATGGCCCCGGCGCTGGAGAAGGAACGGCCCAAGCTCCCGATCCTCTGGCGGAACTCGATCAGAAAGGGTAACTGACCGTGGCGGACACGCGTGGCATTCGAGCAGGCAGAGCCTTTGTTGAACTGGGCGTCAGCGACAAGCTGTCGGCTGGCCTGAAGGCGGCCCAGAAGAAGCTCGAAGCCTTCGGCGCGGGGCTGCGGTCCATCGGCACCAAGATGGCGGGCATCGGTGTGGCGGCAGTGACGGCGCTACTCGGCACGGTGAAAGCCTTCTCCGACTCGGGCGATGCGCTCGACAAGATGAGCCAGCGCACCGGCGTCAGTGTGGAGGCACTCTCGGAACTCGGGTACGCCGCCGACCTCTCCGGCACCGACATGGAGACGCTGGAGAACGGCCTGCGCGTCATGCAGAAGTCTCTCGTCGAGGCCGCGAAGGGTTCGCAAGGCGCGAATGAGGCCCTCGGGCTGCTCGGGCTCACCGTCGCCGACCTGGCGAAGTTGTCCCCCGACGAGCAGTTCAAGCTGTTGGCGGATCGGATCTCGAAGGTTCAGGACCCGGCGCTGCGGGCGTCGCTGGCGATGGAACTCTTCGGCAAGGCGGGGACGAAGTTGCTGCCGCTCATGGCCGACGGTGCCGCGGGCATCAACGAGATGCAGGAGCAGGCCCGCAAGCTCGGGCTGACCGTCAGCACGGAAACCGCCCGTGACGCCGCGGAACTCAACGACGCGCTCGGTACGCTTTGGAAGGTTCTGAAGCAGGGGGTGTTCACCATTGGCGGGGCGCTCGCGCCCACCATCAAGGAACTGACCGAGCGGATCACGCGGGTGATCGTCAGCGCCACGGCCTGGATCAAGGAGAACAAGGATCTCGTCGTGTGGGCGCTCAAGGTCGCGGCAGCCGTCGCTGTGGCGGGCATCGCCATCATTGCCCTGGGGTACATCATCTCGGGGATCGGCGCAGCGCTGGGCCTCGTGGCCGGGATCATCGGGGGGATCGGGACAGCCTTTGGCCTCATCGGAGCCGCCATCGGCGCGATCCTCTCGCCCATCGGCCTGGTCATCGCGGCGATTGTGGCGCTGGGCGGCGTGCTCGTGGTTGCCTCGGGCGTCGGCGGCGAGGCCCTGACCTGGCTTGGGGAGCAGTTCACAGCGCTTCGGGAATGGGTCAGTAAGGTCGTCGGGGGCATCGCGGACGCCCTTGCGGCCGGTGACATCTCCCTCGCGGCGGAGATCCTCTGGCTCTCCCTCAAGGTCATCTGGCAACAGGGCGTGGCGGCGCTCAACAAGGCATGGCTCGGGGCCAAGGAGTTCTTCGTCTCGACCGCGTACTCCATGTGGTACGGAGCGCTCGCGGCGGCGGAGATCGTCTTTCACGCCCTCGAAGTCTCGTGGATCGAGACCACGGCGTTCCTAAGCAAGACGTGGACGAACTTCACGACCGGGTTCCAGCAGGTCTGGGAGTCCGCATCGTTGTGGGTCGCCAAGCCCCCCCACGGGCAGAACCCCTCGGCGGAGTTGTCGTTCATCGTCCTCGACTCGTCACGCGGACGTGGTGCCGTGCATCTTCGCGCTCGACCTGCCCACCCGCACGGGGTTTGTGCCTACACTCCGCGGACTAATGGAGATGCCAAGATGACCGTGAACAAGTTTCTCGTCGCTGTGATCGTCCTATTTATGCATTGTTTCACGGCGTTGACCGCCTCCGCGCAGCCCCAGCCTACACCATGGGATGCAGATGATCCGGTGAACAAGGCCCAGACTCGGCAGTACCTCTCGCTGATCTGGCAGGCCGAGATCAATGGCCAGCAGGTTGACCTGAGCCAGTTCGAGTTTTCCAATGATCTCCCGGAAGTCATGGGCCTGCTTGTAGGTCCTCAAAAAGAAGTCTTTGAGAAGCTGTACAGCCATCGGCTTGATCCACACGGCCTTCAAGGGCTGCCGTACGGTCTCAACGAGTTGCTTCGTGACGACGCGACGGTACGGGCGCAATTCCGCGAGTTTGTACTGACGGACAAGATCACGCTCGGCCCCGATGCCGACCCGGAGGCCGCGAACAAGCACCTGCTCATGATTATGGATGGTATCTTCGCACAGGCGGAGTTCACGGTAGAGGCGTT
>JAUXUZ010000001.1 GCA_030680655.1 Phycisphaerales bacterium | reverse complement strand
CACGTGCAGCACGGGCATGCCGGCGATGGGGCTGGCGGGGTCGTCCATCGCGCTGGGGTTGACGATGTCGTTGGCGCCGATGACCAGCACGGTGTCGACCTCGTGGAGGGTGTGGTTGACCTCTTCCATCTCCAGCACGATGTCGTAGGGCACATCGGCCTCGGCCAGGAGCACGTTCATGTGCCCGGGGAGGCGCCCGGCGACTGGGTGGATGGCGAACTTCACATCCACGCCCGCGTTGCGGAGGATGGACGTCACGCTCGCCAGCGGGTGCTGCGCCTGCGCCACCGCCATGCCGTAGCCGGGGACGATCACCACCTTGCGGCCCTGGCGGAGCAGATCAGCAGTCTTGTCGGCGGTGATGGAGCGGACCTCGCCCGCCGGTGCGCCACCCGCAGACGACGGCGCTGCGCCCTCGGCGGTGCCGAAGCCGCCGAAGATCACGTTGACGATCGAGCGGTTCATGCCGCGGCACATGACGACGCTGAGGATCGCGCCGCTGCTGCCCACCAGCGCGCCGGTGATGATCAGCAGGTCGTTGCTGAGCATGAAGCCGGCGGCGGCGGCGGCCCAGCCGGAGTAGCTGTTGAGCATCGAGACGACCACCGGCATGTCGGCGCCGCCGATGGCCATCACCAGGTGGGCACCCAGCACGCCGGTGATGGCGGCGGCGATCAGCAGCGCCCAGAGACCCTCGGTGCCGGGGGCAACCTGGAAGCGGTAAGCGAGCCAGAGGGTGACCAGCACCATCGCGAGGTTGATCAGGTGGCGGCCCGGGAGCATCAGCGGCCTGCCGGAGAGGTTCCCCTGCAGCTTGAGGTAGGCGATGACCGAGCCGGTGAAGGTGACGCTGCCGATGCAGACGCCGATGAAGATCTCCGCCGAGTGCATCGCGGCCTCGCCGCTGGTCATCGGCACGTGCTCACCGAGGTAGGTGGCGAAGCCGACCAGCTCGGCCGCGAGCCCGACGAAGCTGTGGAGCACGGCGACCAGCTGCGGCATGGAGGTCATCTGCACGCGCTTGGCCAGCACAGCGCCGATCGCCGAGCCGGCGACGAGCGCGACGGTGAGCACGATGCCGCTGAGGGTGCCAAAGTCAGGGTGCGCAGCGGCGAGGGCGACGGTTGCGCACAGGGCCAGGACCATGCCCACGATGCCGTAGATGTTGCCGCGCCGGGCGGACGCCTGGTTCGAGAGGCCCCCCAGGCTCATGATGAAGAGCACGCCGGAGACGACGTAGGCGATGGTGATGAGGCTCTGGGTCTGCGTGTCTGTCATGGGAGTTGGTTGCCGCCGGGACTTGAGTGAGCGCCGAAGATCGGACTAGCGCCGGAACATGGCGAGCATGCGCTGCGTGACGAGGAAGCCGCCGGCGATGTTGACCGACGCGATGAAGACGGCGACCGCGCCGAGGATGATGGTGGCCGAGAGGGTCTTGCCCGAGAGCTGGAGCATGCCGCCGATGAGGATGATGCCGCTGATGGCGTTGGTGACGCTCATGAGCGGTGTGTGCAGCGCGGGCTTGACGTTCCAGACCACCTGCCAGCCGACAAAGCACGCGAGCACGAAGACGGTGAAGTGCCCAAGGAACGCAGGGGGCGCGATCAGGCCCAGGCCGATCAGCGCCACGCCGGTGAGGGCGAGCCAGCCCATCTGCCCCACCTGCGCCTTCTGCGCGGCGGGCTTGGCGGCGGTCGCGGCGGGCGCACTGGCGGTCTCGGGCGCGATGCCCGGCTCGGGGGGGGCCGGTGCTACCGGCTGCGGCGCAGGGGGCGGCGGCCAGGTGATCGCGCCATCATGGAGCACCAGCGCGCCGCGGATGACGGTGTTGGCGAGATCGATGTTCAGCTTGCCGTCGCTGCACGCCTCGGCCAGGAGCGCGGCGACGGTGGCGCTGTAGAGCTGGCTCGCCTGGCTCGCCATGCGGCTGGGCAGGTCGGTGTAGCCGATGATCGTGACGCCCTTGTGGACGACGACCTCGCCCGGCTTGGTGAGGGCGCAGTTGCCACCCTGCTCGGCGGCGAGGTCAACGATCACCGAGCCGGGGCTCATGCTCTCGACCATGCCGGCGGTGATGAGCTTGGGCGCGGGCTTGCCGGGGATGAGCGCGGTGGTGACGATGATGTCAACCTCCATCGCCTGGGCCGCGAAGAGGGCCATCTCGGCCTGGATGAAGCTGTCGCTCATCACCTTGGCGTAACCGCCGGTCCCCTCGCCCTCTTCGTGCACGCCGACCTCGAGGAAGTCGGCGCCCATGCTCTTGACCTGGTCTTTGGTCGCCGGGCGCGGGTCGAAGGCGCGGACGATGGCCCCCAGCGAGCGGGCGGCGCCGATCGCGGCGAGCCCGGCGACGCCGGCGCCGATGACCAGGACCTTGGCGGGGGGGATCTTGCCCGCGGCGGTGATCTGGCCGGAGAAGAAGCGCGGGAAGTGGTTGGCCGCCTCGATCACGGCGCGGTAGCCGGCGAGGTTGGCCATGGCGCTGAGGGCGTCCATGCTCTGGGCGCGGGTGATGCGCGGCACGCAGTCCATCGCCAGCACGGTCGCTTTGCGCTCGTTGAGGCG
>JAUXUZ010000578.1 GCA_030680655.1 Phycisphaerales bacterium | reverse complement strand
CGGTGCGCAGCGTGCGCGCGTCGATCAGGCTCTTCATGCCGCCTCCCCTCTGCGCCCCCGCGCCGCCTTGAGTTCAACGCCGATCGCCCGGATCGCACGCGCGTACTCCTGCGCCCGCGAGCGGCACACCCCCGCCTCCTTGCCCGCCGCCCACGCCGGCAGCCCTCGCAGAAAGACCGCCTCACCCACCGCCGACATCGCCGCCGGCCAGCCCGACTTGCGCAGGACCACCGCGTCAAACCCCGGCGAGCTGACACGCTCCACCAGTTTGACAACCCGGCGCCGCACCCGCCGCGCACCCTCCCCCGTCAGCGCCGCAACCTCGCTTAGCCGACGCCCGCGCACGAACACTTCCTCCAGCAGCGCACGATCCCGTGGCGGCAGGAACTCCAGGCGCGCCCGCACGCACCGCTCTACCGCCGCCGACCGCGACAGCTGCCGCTCCTTCCGCTGCCGGTTCGGGCGCAGGAGCGGCCGCTCGCCCCCTGCGGCCGACGCTCCAAGCCCGCCACCATCCCTCTGGATCAGCACGGTGCCCGGCCTCATGTTCCTGGCAGATTCCCCTTGCCCAATCGTTTGGATTGTGATAGGATTCGCCCGAGAGTAAACAACATCCCCGTTCTGCACACCGCACCCCCTTCTGTTTGAGCTTCTCAGTCGGTACGAATCGAAGTTTATCACGGAATGGACATTCTGCAAGGTCTTTGTTCGGTTTTTTGTTCGATTTCTTGATTTTGGTCGATTTTTGTACGGTTATCCACACCTTGTCCACACCTCCTCGACCAGTCTGGCTCCCCAAACGCAAGCGGCGCAGCGCCGGGAACGCCGCCCCCTCGAGCGCCGCCCCCGGCTCGCCCGCGTGGGAACTCCCCCGGTCGCTCAGCCTGGGTGAGGCCATGCGCATGCAACGCTCGATGCGCGGCCTGAGCCTGCAGGAACTCGCCGAAGCCGTCGGCTGCGGCAAGAGCTACCTGAGCCAGATCGAAACCGGCACCAACGCCGGCACTCCAGCCGCCACCCTCATCACCGCCATCGAGCACCACCTGGCGATGCGCCCCGGTGACCTGGCCGAGCGCTCCGCCTGGCGGAGCGCGCCCGAGCCGATCAAGCAGCACGTCTCACGCATGGCGCAGCGCGACCGCGCCGCCCAGCAGCTGGCGCTCTTCCTGCGCGAGCGCGGGCTCGATGCGCTCTACCGCTCCGGCGAGCTTGGCGCACTGGTCGATCAACTCGCTCCCTCGGCCGAGGGCGCCGCCGGCACCCCGGGCGCAGCGCCGCCGCTGGACGCCGCGCCCGTCGAGCTGCCGATGGAGGTGCCGCTGATCAACTCCGTCGCCGCCGGCTACCCGCGCGCGTTCACCGACCTTGGCTACCCCGCGCGCGTGGCCGACCAGTACGTGCGCTCGCCCGACGTGCGCGACCCCGACGCCTTCGCCTGCCGCGTGGTGGGCGACAGCATGGAGCCCGACTACCGCGAGGGTGACGTGGTGATCTTCTCACCCGCCAAGGCGGTGAAGGACGGCGTTGACTGCTTCGTGCGGTTCGAGCGGGACGAGGAGTCAACCTTCAAGCGCGTCTACTTTCAGCGCGACGGCGGCGAGGGCTCGCCCGTCGCACGCCTCCGCCTCCAGCCGCTCAACGGCAAGTACCCCGCCCGCACCGTCGCGCGTGAGGACGTCGCGGGGATGTACGCCGCGGTGAGCGTGACACGCGCGATCGGCTAGCGGCCTTCCGCGGGCGTGGGGCCCTTCTCAGCCAGCGCCGCGTGGGCGCGCTCGACCCGCGGGTCGTCAAACGCGATCGTCCCGTTCTCCTCCCACCGCCACGTGCCGTGGTGCGCAACAAGCAGGTCCAGCCGCTGCGCGAAGCGTTCGTACGCCGCCGCCGCCTCGTCGCACCCGCTCTGGAAGGCCTCGGTGCTCACCCGCGCGGTGTAGAGGGAATCAAACTGCGCTGCGCGCGCCCCGCTCACACCACGGGCCGCAAACGGCGCCTTCACCGCGCTGTGCAGCGCCGCGAACCCCGCGCCCGCCGCTCGCATCTCCTCAGCCGCGGTGCGCAGACGCCGTGCCATGCCGGCCATCGCCTCGCGTGAGGCCGGGCGTTGTTCCCACAGCGCACGCACCGCTGCGAACTCCGCCCGCGCCGGCCCATCG
Organism: Phycisphaerales bacterium; assembly: GCA_030680655.1. Taxonomy (GTDB): domain Bacteria; phylum Planctomycetota; class Phycisphaerae; order Phycisphaerales; family UBA1924; genus JAJTGZ01. Next base: position 11,045 of record JAUXUZ010000578.1, on the reverse strand, counting down.
GCGTTCACCAGCGCCAGCGCCGCCACCTCCGCCTCGCGTGCCGCGTCGTCGTACGCACCCGGCGAAAGCGCCGGGCGCAGCACCGTCGTCGCGAAGTAGGCCATCACCGCCGGGAGCGCAACCGCCGGGACCACCGCCACCCACCCCAGCACCCGCGCCGCGCGCCACGACCGGTGCCACGCCAGGAACGCCAGCAGCACCGGTCCCGGCAGCACCGCCGTCGCGACTTTTACCACCGTCCACACCCCCAGCCGCACAGACGCAGGGTTCGCGTCAAAGTGAACGATCATCCAGACCGTCCAGCCGAACAGCACGGACGTCGTCGCCGCGCCCGCGAGCATCACCACCTTGAACACACTGTTTGGCGCGCGGCCTTGCGTGGGCATCGAGCGAGTCTAGCGGGCGCTTGCGCCGCCACCTCCCCCCCCGCTACACCCCGCACCCCTGAAAGAAGCGGTCGATAAAGACGATCAGGTCGTTGTTATCAAACTGGCCGTCGGGCCCGGGCACACCGCCGGTGCTCCCCGTGTCGGCCACCGGGCGCCGGGTGAAGAACGCTTCGATGTACACGACAAAGTCGTTGTTGTCCAGCACGCCGTCGTGCCCGGGCACCCCGCCCTGCGTGCCAAGGTCCGCCGCGCACACCGGGTCGAGCCCCAGCTTTGCAACAAAGGTCATCGCCTGCTGCGTCGAACGCTCGATGCACGTGCCGCTGACGGTCCGCGCATCGGCGCTGATGCACCCGAGGCTGACCAGGTCGTAGTCAAGGTGCGCGGTGCTGCCGTTCCACGTCAGCAGGTCGTCGGCGCGCTGCGCACGCCCCAGCGCATCCCACACCACGGCCACATCGGTGCCGGGCACGCCCGTCGTGCTGCTGACGCACCCCACCGTCCACCGTCCATCGGCGGAGGTGCTGAACGCCTCCGTCGGAACGGTCGGATCATCGGGGTCCGTCGGCGTGCCCAGGTCCTGAACGGCTCCCGCGCCACGCCAGCGGAACGCTCGCAGCGCCGCACCGAAACGACGGGCACCCACCACCGTCGAGCCGTCCGCCGAGACCGCGTTCGCCACCCCCTCGCCCATGCCTCCGCCGGCGACCGCCAGCTCGACCATCCCGCCCGCGCCCGTCCAGATGAACGGAACGTTCCCCGTCCCCGGGCGAAGACCGTTGCTGTACCCCACCACCACCGCGCCGTCGGCGCTGATGTCAAGTGCCTTGGCGCTCGGGTCGCCCGCAAGCGTGCCAAGGTCCTGCGTCCCATCCTGCTCGGTCCACAAGAAAGCCCGCACCGACTGCTCGGCGTCCATCGCCGACCCCACCACCGCGGTGTTGTCCACCGACGACGAGTAGGCCGTCACCGTCATCGTTCCGTCCGGCGCATCAGGAAACTCAAACGTCGCGCCGTCGAACGAGACCCGCGCCGCCCGCATCGAGTTGTAGTTCAGGCCCAGCGCCCAGTACCCGTCGGGTGACACGCGTGCCGCATACCACGGTGCCGGCAGCGGCGTCATCGTGCCGTCGCTCTGCCAGAAGAATCCGGCCCGAACGCCCGAGCTCCCGTCGGCGCTCAGCCACACCGCCCGGCTCGAACCGAGCGGGAGCACCTGGAACACCTGCGCACCGGCAGCGCCCGTCAACGCACCAACACCGACGCAAAGACCCACCAATTTGTTTGTTCTTCTGTTCATGATCATCCCTCTCTTTCATACTAGGGCAAACTACCGAGGCGTTCGCGTCCGCCAGGCGAATGTCCGCGCATTGGCGCGCGCCGGCGGCCCGCAGCGAGGCACCTGAACGGGAATCTGAGAATCCTCTGAAGATTGCGCCGCACCAAGCGCAACACGCACGGTTCTCGCCGCGCCAAGGCGCCAGGCGACCGCCAAAAGCCCACCCGCCGGCGCACCTGCGCCCCTCTGTGACGGGACCACCGGTGATCGGCCGGCCAAGCCCGCCACCGCAGACGGAGCCGGCCATGGACACCCAGCACATCGAACAACTCACCACCGCACTCTCCGCCGCAGCCGGTTCCGTCGGGCTCCACCCGCGCACGCTCGCCGGGCTGCTCGCTCAGCACAAGGCGCAGCGCGCCTCCCTCGCCGGGCTCTGGGCCTACTACCGCAACCCGCTCACACCCCGCGCACCCTCGCGGTCCGGTCGGCCCTACTCACTCGCGCAGCAGCGCGGCCTGCCGCTGCGCCTCTCCAACCCCGCCGCCGTCGGTGGCAACGTCGACGACCGTCTCGGCGGGCGCGAGATCGTGATCGAGAACGACATCGCCTGGCGCATCGGCGCCATGATCGACTTCCTTGTCGGCAAGCCGATCCGGCTTGTCAGCGCCGCCGGTGATGCGCGCCTGGCGCGCCTCATCGAGCGCGTGCTCGAAACAACGTTCGAGCACTCCGGCGGCCTGGCGATGCTGCAGGAGGCGGCGCTGCTGGGGCACATCTACGGCTCGGTCGATCTGCTCGTGCAGGCAGCGGGCGATGACGACGAGCTCAGCGCGCAGAGCGACCCGCTCCACGCAGCCGAGCTCGTCCGCGTCACGCCGATCGACCCCGCCCGCGCAGCGCCGCTGCTGAGCCCCGATGACTGGCGCCGGCTCGACGCCTACGCCGTGATCGCCGACCGGCCCGGCGACGCGCAGCAGCGCCGCACCGTGGTGGAGGTCTTCACGCCCACGCTCCGCCAGGTGCTGGAGGTGAGCGGCACCGGCGACGCGGTGAGCATCCGCCTGCTGGGCCAGTCGCCCAACCGCGTCGCGCCAGGCGCGGTGCCCGTCGCGCACATCCAGAACGTCGCGCAGCCGTTTGTCTACCACGGGCTGGGCGAGGTCGAGCCGCTGATCCCGCTGCAAGACGAGCTGAACACCCGCCTGAGCGACCGGGCCAACCGCGTCACCATGCAGTCGTTCAAGATGTACCTGGCCAAAGGCGTCGACGGCTTCGAGCGCGCGCCCGTCGGCCCGGGCGTGCTGCTGAGCACCGACAACGAGAACGCCTCGATCACCGCGTTCGGCGGCGACGCCGCCAGCCCCAGCGAGGACCGGCACATCGACGAGCTGCGCGAAGCCCTGGACAAGGTCAGCGGCGTGCCGCCGCTGGCCACGGGCGTCGTGCGCGCCAAGGTGGGCAACCTCTCCAGCGAGAACGCGCTGCGCCTGACGCTGCAGGGGCTCATCGCCCGCACCGCCCGCAAGCGCATCACCTACGGGCGCGGTATCACCCACGCCTGCTCGCTGATCCTGAGCGCCCTCCACCACGCCGGCGTGCTGCGCACCGACCCGCGCGACCGCGCCGTGCGCATCGAGTGGCCCGACCCGCTCGCCGACAGCCAGGCCGAGCTGATCCGCGCCGCCCAGTCCAAACGCGACCTGGGCGTCCCCGCCTCACGCCTGCTGAGCGAGCTCGGCTACGCGACAGAAGACGCCGGCGTCGAGTAGCCACACCGCGTTCCCATTTCACGTTCTTCCCGCACTTACTCAAGGAGTCTCACCGTGCCAGACAACGACCGTTCCCCATCCGCCGCCGACACCACCACCGATGGCGAGGGCCTCGCCCAGCGCCTCATCGAACAAGTCGCCGCGTTGCAGCAACGCATCGACAAGGCCGAGCGGCGCATCCGCATCGAGCGAGCCCTCGCCGATGCGCAGGCCACCGACATCCCCGCCGCCGCCGACGAGATCGAGCAGGGCGACACCGGCGCCGGCGACCTCGCCGCGGTCGTCCGCACGCTCAAGCGCACCAAGCCGGGGCTCTTTGTCCCGCACGCCACCGCCGCGCGCGGCGCGGCGGAACTGCCGGCGGCCGACCCGCCCCGCACCGATCCGCACCTGATGGTGCTCCGCGAGAAGGCCGCCAAGGGCGACCGTGCCAGCCTGCTGCTCTACCTCCGCGCACGGCGCTCCAAGGCCTGACGTCCCACCCCTCACCCCCCCCCCCTTCTCCCGCAGAGCCGGGAGAGGGAGCGGACGTTCTCACCACCCGCACGCTTCTCAACACCCACGCCTCTCTGAAAGGAAACGCACATGCCCTTCACCGGAAAAGCCACCTACTCCGCCGCGCAGGACCTCCCCGAACTGGTCGAGGATGTCTCCGACATCATCGGCATCATCAGCCCCTCCGAGACACCGCTGCTTGACCACCTGGGCGACGGCGAGCGCAGCGCTGCCAACACCATCCACGAGTGGCTCGAGGACGAGCTGCTGGCCAACACCGACACGGTGAACCAGGGCTCCTTCAGCCCCAACGCGCAGGACGCGACCGCCATCACCGTCACCACCGGCACGCGCTTCCGGCCCGGTGACGTCGTCCGCCCGTGGGGGAGCAAGGAGGTGGTCTTCGTCACCGCCGTCGCCGCCAACGTGCTCACCGTGGTGCGGCGCTACGGCGGCAGCCCCGCCAGCAACCTCACCAACGGCCAGAAGCTGCTGATCATCGCCAGCGCTGCGCTTGAGGGTGACGATGCGCCCGACCCGCGTTTCACCAGCCGCTCCCGCCGGCGCAACTACACCCAGATCTTCAACTCCACCGTGCAGGTCTCGGGCACGATGGAGGCCGTGCGCGGCTACGGCGTGACCGACGAGCTGGAGTACCAGAAGTCGCAGCGCCTGCGCGAGCTGCTCCGCGACCTGGAGAACAGCGTGATCAACGGCTTCGCCCCCGCGGCCAACCAGTCGGGCGGCGCATCGGTGCGGCGCACGATGAACGGCCTGCTCGCCACCGTCGCCACCAACCAGTTCACCCCCGGCACGGGCCCGATCCCCAGCGGCGACGGCTCGGGGACCGACTTCAGCGAGGCGGTGCTCAACGCCGCGATGCGCACGGTGTGGGAGGGGAGCAGCGCACGCATCGACACCATCGTGGTGGGCGCAGCGCTTAAGCGGCGCATGAACATGTGGATGGCCGCCTGGCGGCAGACCTCGCCGCGGGAGGAGACCTACCGCAACCTCGTCACACGCTACGAGAGCGACTTTGGCCGCTGCAGCGTCGTCGTCAGCCGCTACCTCGCGCCCGACACCGCGCTGCTGATCGACTCGTCGCGCGTTGCCGTGCTCCCGCTGGCCGGGCGCTCCTTCCACTACAAACCCCTCGGCGCAGCCGGTGACCGCACCGGCGGCCTGGTGGTGGGTGAGTACACCGTGGAGGTTCGCAACGAGCAGGCCCACGCGGTCATCCGCGGCCTGACCTGAAGCCCGGGTGCCGCGTACCGGGTGCCACAGACTACTCGGCTCTGCGTGGAGTCTGTGCCCGGGGGCCAAGCCATCACGCGCCGCTCCTCTCACCGCACGCGTTCCTCCAGCGGGCCGTCACTAAACAGACGCCCGGAAACGCGCCGCGGACCGTCGAACGCCCGAAGGGACGTTCGACGGCTTCCCTCTTCTTCATTTGCCATTTGGCCCTTTGCAATTTGGCCATTTCCCCCCCCCCTCCCCGGAGCCCACCATGTTCGCAACCGACATCGACCTGCTCGTCATCGAGCCGAGCCTCTTCGCCGAGGTCGGCTGGAGCGGCCAGCGCACCGTCGCCGCTGCTGGGACGCTCAGCGGCACCACGCTCACCCTCGCCAGCGCCGACCTGGTCGCCGCCGGTGTGGAGGCCGGGTGCGTGGTGCTGATGAACGGTGTGCCGCTGGAGGTGGTGTCGCGCACCAGCGCCACGGTGCTGAGCGTCTCGCTGGTGCGGTGGGGGCGCACGGGGCCGGCGATCCCGCCGGTCGGGCTGACCAGCGGCGCGTGCGAGGTCTACACGTTCAGGCCGCAGACGGCGCTTGCCCACCGCGTTGTGTTGCGCCTGCTGGGCCTGAGCGAGGCAACGCCGGTGCCGACCGTCAGCGGCAGCGACGGCACGGCGCTGGGCGAGTCGGCGATGGTCAACAGCGCCGACGCCGCGATGTTCGAGGCGCTGGTGGCGCTCCACACCATCTACGCATCGGCCGGCGCGCTCGCGCCCGCCGGGAGCGGCCTGGCCACGAAGGCCGAGCAGTACCGCCGGCGTGCCGGCGCCGAGCGCGCCCGCCTGAGCGCGCTGATCGACACCAACGGCGACGGCCTCGCCGACGCCACCCGCCGCCCGGGCGTCATGCCGCTGATCAGAGGCTGATAAGGCAGAGGGACCAAGGGATCAAGGCGTCAAGAAGAGAGATGCATGACCCCGCGGTGTCTGCCCAAACCCCTTTGCTGCCCTGCCTTGCTCTTCTCGATCCCTTGATCCCTCGATGCCTTATCCCTTCCCCCCGGGGAGTTCCCATGCTGATCCTCAACCCCGAGCGTGTCGAGTTCGGCGCTGCGCTGCTGCAGCGCACCACCGCCGTCACCATCGACCGCGCCACCGTCACGCCCGTTGAGCAGTGGGGCGCGACCGGGCCGTGGTGCCGGCTGGTCGACAGCACCAAACGCCGCGTGAGCGTGACGGTGAAGCAGGAGCCCGGCGGGGGTCCGCTCGATGCAGGGCCCGCGCTGGGCGCGCAAGCGGAGCTGCGCATCGTCGTCGCGCCCTCGGCCAGCGACCGCAACCGGCGGCGGGTGCGGTGCACGTGCGTGGTGGTGGGCGTGCGCGACGAGCAGCCGGTGGGCAAGCCGCCGCTGCGCACGGTGAGCCTGCTGGCGGTGAGCCTGGCCGCTGCGCCGCTCCCCGCCGGCGCGGTTGACCCAGTCGTGATCGAGGAGGTGACACCGTGAGCAGCTTCAACGGCGAGGACCTCTTCGGCAGCGGGCCGTGCACGTTCGCCTCCGGCCCGCGCGGGCGGCAGTGGGCCCGCGCGGTCGACCTGGGGACCAGCGACCCCGGCCTCACCGTGCTGGGCGACCACACGCTGGCGGTTGAGGTGCGCGGCCGGCTGACGGCGGCGAGCGCAGCCGCGCTGGCCGCGCTGACCGATGCGCTGGAGGACCAGGCGGGCAACAAGGGCGATCTGATCGACGACGCCGGGCGCACGTGGGAAGGCATCACGCTGGTGGAGGTGGTCTACGACGGACCGCCCGAGGTTGGCAGGGTCTGGAGCGTCGGCTACCGCGTGCTGCTGGCGATGGTGTGAAGAACCTCAGGAGGGCCTGAAGCCGTGGCCCTCGATCACTTTGACGGCGCGATCAAGCACGCTGACGCTGAACGCGCGAGCGTCAGCGACGGATCCATCGACGAGGGTGCAACGTGGGCGCGCAAAAACAAGCCGCCCGCGCCAAGGCGCGGGCGGCTGAGGGATTCAGATGTCGCTGATCAGAGGCGATCAGGCGCGACGGCGACGGAAGCCGGCGAGGCCACCGAGGCCGAGCAGGGCGGCAGCGCCCGGCGTGGGGGTGAGCTCAACACCAACGAGCGTAATCGTCACGTCGTTCATGTTGCCGAAGCCGCCGGTGTAGCCGTTGCCCCAGCCCACGAGCGTGGTGCCGCCGCTGAAGGCGACCGAGCTGGCGAGGGGGAGCGTGCCCGAGGTGAAGACAGCGTTAGCGCCGTTGCTAGCGGCGCCGGTCGGGCCCTCGTCGATGGTCGCGCCGTTGGAGAAGCGGTTGTACCCGCCCCACTGGCTGGCGCCGACGACGGCGGCCATGTCAGAGGCCCACGAGAAGTCGCCAGAACCGCTGTAGTTGAAGTGGAAGATGATCCCCGTCAGCGTGCCGTAGAGGGCGGGGCTGGTGGTGGAGAAGTCCTGACCGCCGGTGAAGGCGCCGCCCGGCAGGCTGATGGTGACATCGGCCGAGGCAACGCCGGCAAGGGCAACAACAACCGAAGCTGCAAGTGCGAAATTCTTCATATCTCTGTCCTCTCGAGTGTGCAACCGAGACATCGACCACCCCCAACGCACACACGTCAGAGTGCCGTCGCGGAGAACGACGGTGAGTGAACGAGGCCTCGGTTGTGGGAACTCTCTCCGAATTCCACCGGGAGTATGCCTTACGCAAAGACCGCGTGCAAGCGAGGAAGCTCACATTAAGCGATTTTTAGAGCAAAAACGCGGTTTTTTCGCCCGCCTGTCAAGCTAGGCAAATGACCACGGCCCGATAAACCGCCCAAAGCTCCGCGGGGGAAGCGATTTGTGCCCGCGACCTACTTGTCCTTGTAGTAGTCGAGGTTGACCTGGACGTACCTGGTCCACTCGGCGGGGAGGTCTTCCTGCGGGTAGATGGCCTTGACCGGGCACTCCTCAACGCAGAGGCCGCAGTCGATGCAGGTGTTGGGGTCGATGAAGAGCTGCTTGACCTGGCCGTAGTCGGCCTCGTTCTTGGTGGGGTGGATGCAGTCGACCGGGCAGACCTCGACGCAGGCGGTGTCCTTGGTGCCGATGCAGGGTTCAGCGATGATGTGGGGCATGTGGGGTCAGTCCTTGGCGGGTCGGTCCGTCGGCCAAGATTAGGCGGATTCCGTCTCACTCGGAAGCGGCCGGACGCGGCGTCTGGCGTGCGGGCGCGGGGCGTGACCGCCGTGCGCGTCACAACCGTAACAGCTTCACAGCGCGGGCGCGCGTGCGGGTTGACGGGGCGGGGAACGAATCGCAAGATGTGTCTGCCTCCTGCTGCTTTGCGACGGCAGCTCGAGGCGACCCCTGCAAGTCCCCCGCGGCGGAACGCCTCCCTGCCGCGGGGGCTTCTTTCATTGGTGCCGATCGGGCAGCTCGACCCACACCGTTGTGCCCTCGCCCCAGATGCTTTCGAGGCCGCAGTCGCCCTTGAGCGCCGTGACGGCCTGCTTGACGATCGCCAGGCCCAGGCCGGTGCCGCGGCGGCCGGTGACGCCGGTGCGGGCGGGGTCGACCTGGTAGAAGCGTTCCCAGACGCGGTCCTGGTGCGCGAGGGGAATGCCGGTGCCCTTGTCGGCGACCTCGAGGCGCACGCCGCCGGCGGGGAGGCGCCGGGCGGTGACGCGGACGGTGGTCTGCGGGCGCGCGTGCTTGGCGGCGTTCTCGATGAGGTTGCGGAGGATCAGCGCGAGCAGGCGGGCGTCGCTGCTGATGAGCCGCGAGCCGTCGTCGATCTCGATGCTGAGGGTGACGTGGCGCTCGGCCATGATGGGGTCGAAGGTGGCGCGGAGGGAATCGGCCGCGGCGCGGAGGTCGGTGGGGTTGAGGGTGGCGGTGAGGGCGGCGGCGTCGGTGCGGGAGAGGTCCATGAGGTCGCGGATGGTCTCTTCGAGCCGGTCGACGTGGTCGGCGATGGTCTTGAGCAGGCGGGTGCGCATCGCGGGGTCGTCGGCGGCGCCGTTGTCGAGCGTCTCGGCGGCCATGCGGATGGCGGCGATGGGTGTGCGGAGTTCGTGGCTGGCGTTGGCGACAAAGTCCTTCTGCACCTGCACGGTCTGTGCGAGCTCGGTGATGTCGCGGAGGATCAGCAGCACGCCGAAGACGCCCTCACCCCAGGCGGCGGGGAGGGGCTTGGCGGCGACGTCGAAGATGCGTGGGCCCTCTTCGGTGGTCATGGCGGCGCGGGCGTGGGCGAACTGGCCGGCCTTGGCGCGGGCGTGTACGGCGAGGACCTCGGGCCGGGTGAAGAGGCCGCGGATGGGCCGGCCGGTGAGCGTGGCGAGCGAGCCGCTGCTGGCGGTGGCGCCGCCACCCCCTCCACCCCCACCCCCCACTTCGCTCACGCCCGCGAACTTGAGCATGGCCTTGTTGGCGAGGAGGGCCTCGTCGTTGGCGTCGGTGACGATGAGGGGGTCCTGGATGGCATCCAGGAGCGACTCGAGGTTGCGGGTCTTCTTGGCGACCTCTTTGACCTGCGCGCTCATGCGCGTGCCGAGCTGGCTGAGGGTCTGGCGCAGGCGGGAGACGTCGTCGTCGCCGGCGTCAGACTCGGGGCGGCCGAGGGTGGCGGCGGCGAGCTGGGGCGCGCGGTGCTCGGGGGAGAGGAGGCGCCTTACCTCGATGTTGATGCGGGCGATGCGGGCGGAGCGCTGGGCGGCGGAGGCGAGGACAACGGCGATGCCCGCGGCCATGCCGGCGGCGATGAGGAGGATGCCCCACGGGAAGAAGGGGAGGGCTGCGGCGATGGTGGCCGCGAGTGTGGCGATGGCGACGGCGCTGAGTGGTGCGGCGATGTCGCGCCGTGCGGGGAGCATGTCGGAGGGTAGCGGAAGACGAGAAACGAATGGGTCCTATCGGTCGTCGTGGACCCGTCGGGCCCACTTGATTCGTCGCGTGCGCGGCCGGATCAGGCCTCGGTCTGTTCTTCGGCGTGGATCTCGGCGGACATCTGGTAGCCGACGCCGCGGATGGTGCGGATCTGGCCGCCGGCGTGGTTGAGCTTGCGGCGGATGGAGGCGATGTGGACGTCGATGGTGCGGGTGGTGACGACGACGCCGGGCCCCATGACCTTGGCGATGAGCTCGTTGCGCGAGAGGACGCGCCGTGGTGAGCCCATGAGGGCGACGAGGAGGTTGAACTCGGTGAGGGTGAGCTTGACGGAGTCACCGGCGGAGGTGACGGTGTGCTGCTCGAGATCGGCGTGGACGAGGCCGAGGGTGACACTGCCGGCGGGGGCAGACTGGCCACGGGAGGGCGTCCGGCGGAGGAGGGCCTCGATGCGTGCGAGGACGACCTTCACGGAGAAGGGCTTGGTGACGTAGTCGTCTGCTCCGGCGGCGAGGCCGGCGAGTTCATCGGCTTCTTCAGCGCGGGCGGTGAGCATGAGGATGGGGATAGAAGTAGTAGAGGGTGACTCACGGAGGATGCGGGCGACCTCCAGACCGGGCATGACCGGGAGCATGAGGTCCAGGACGATGCAGTCGGGTGGGCTTTGCTGGGCGAGTTGGACAGCGCGCTGGCCGTCTGCGGCGACGGTTGGGAGGTAGCCGGCGCGTGCGAGGTTGTACGAGAGCATTTCGGCGAGGTCGCGTTCGTCTTCGACGATGAGGATGCGCTTTGGCTCTCCCGCGGGCGGGGTGGTGTGGGTTGTGGGAATGGGTGTCGCGGTGGATGCGCGTGCCGGGTTTGGGGGTGTTTGGCTGTTCATGTGGCGCGCTCTTCTGGATTGTACGGTTTTTGACTGGTATTTTGCGCAATGTCTGCGCTGGCAAAATGGGCCTTTGGGGTGAGTTTAGAGGGTGGAATGAAGGGGAAA
>JAUXUZ010000574.1 GCA_030680655.1 Phycisphaerales bacterium | reverse complement strand
GGAAGAACACCCAGCGCTGTGCCCTCACGGGCGTTGCTTGCTGCCTTGCCCTGGCCACCTTCGGGCCGCTCGCCGCGGGCGGGCCTCTCAACCCGCCCGCCGGGGCGGTTGCGCCGACGGCCAAGCCGCTCGCCGAGGTTGAGCCGCGGACCGCGATCGATGCGACCAACACGCCCGGCGATACGAACAGCCTCTTCAAGATCACCCAGCCGGGCAGTTACTACCTGACGGGCAACATCACCGGCGTAGTGGGCAAGCACGGGATCGAGATCGCTGCCAGCGGTGTGACGCTCGACCTCAATGGGTTTGACCTTGTCGGCGTCGCCGGGATGGGGGCCTTCGACGGTGTGAGCGTCACGTTGACCAACTTGAGCAACATCGCAGTGATCAACGGCTCGGTCCGCACTTGGGGTGACGAGGGTGTCGACCTTGGAACGTTGCCCGTGAGCAACTTCCGGGTGGAGGGTGTTCTCGCCATTGGCAACGCCGGCATCGGCATCTCCACCGGCAACAGCGGCACGGTCTCGAACTGCTCGGCGAACGCCAACACCGGCCACGGCATCGTCACCGTCTCCGGCTCCACGGTGACCAACTCCTCGGCGAACGCCAACGGGAATCACGGTATCAGCACCGGCAGCGGCTGCTCAATCTCGAACTGTTCGGCGTACAACAACATCATCAACGGCTTTAGCATCGGCAACGGCGGCACGGCCGCGAACTGCTCGGCGGCGTTCAACGACGGCAGCGGTTTCGGCACTGGCAGCGCCTGCACTGTCGTCTTCTGCATCGCCCGGGCCAACACACTCGACGGCATCGTGAGCGCTTCCGGTTGCCTGATCCACGGCAACGTCTGCGCAAACAGCGGCAACGGCGGCGACGGCGCGGGCATCCACACCACCGGCAGCGGCAACCGCATCGAGGGCAACAACTGCTCCAACGCCGACCGTGGGATCGACGTGGACTTTGCCGGCAACATCATCATCCGCAACACCTGCTCGGGCAACACCGTCGATTGGACCATCGCCGCCAACAACGTCGTCGGTCCGATCCTCGACCGCCGCGCACCGGCCAGCGCGGCGATCAACGGGTTCTCGTTCGCCGGTTCCCTCGGCACCACCGACCCCAACGCCAACTTCTCGTACTGAGCCGCACTCCGTTTTACGCTGTCCACTCAGCGGCACGGTGCGGGAGCGCGCCGCCGACGCTGCCGCCGTCTTGACGTAGCACTGACCGGCTGCGTGGAGGCCATCGGTGTGACCAGCAGCCCGGGCCGCAACACGCCCAACGCACCCGGCTGATCCGCGTTGATCCGTGGCTGGTTCGGATGCTCGGGGCATCGTGCTGCGAAGCCGGCAAGGGGTTGCCGCTGCGCGCACGGCGTGCTTGCGCCCGAGGCTCTTATGCGTGCTTCAGCCTGAGCCGGTTGGGAGCGTCGGCGCGGCGTGGGGAGCGGCGGCGAGCGCACCGATGTAGACGGCCGCGAGCTTGGTCGAGAACGAAGCTGCGAACAAGATGGCGACTTTGGTGGTCATGCCCGCTGCGAGCAGCATACCGACATCAACGATCGCTTACGCGAGCCAGACGATCAGCGCCGCCTTGACGCCGAGGTGTCCCCCACCCCCCCCACCCCCAACAGCACTCCATCTCGCGACCCAGAGGCCCGCCATGAACATGATCGGAATGCCGGCGACGATGCTGCAGTACGGGGCGGCGACCTTGATGTGGTCCTGGTAGTACGACGCCGCGTGGCCCGGGTTGATCAGGTAGCTGTACACCACCATGTAGAGCACGCTCATGGCGACGTTCACCACCATGACCAGGAGCGCAACACCAACCAGCGAGACGATGCGAAGGAGTGTCATGGGGTTCTCTCACGGTGCCAGGGTGGGTTGCGCATGGGTGGGCAGTGCGAACGACTGTTGGTGGAACGCCCGAATGTGCGGGGCGTCTATGGCGTTAACGCTTGTCGATGATGCAGCAGCGCAACCAGCGGCAGCGGGGGCACCAGTGCAGGCGGCGCGGGCGGCCGGCTGCTCCGCGGCGGATGGCGTACTTGCCCAGCGGCTCGGTGAGGCCGCAGGTGAGGCC
>JAUXUZ010000115.1 GCA_030680655.1 Phycisphaerales bacterium | reverse complement strand
AAGCCGCCTCAACAACGCGCTGAAGGCGAGGCTCCGCCAGGAGCGGCACGCCCTCGAGCGGTTGACCGACCGGGTGCGTGCCGCCCAGCGCAGCGCGCTTGTGGTCGCAGGGGCGCGACTAGATTCGACCGGCCGCCAGCTGCGGCTCGTCGGGCCAATCTCGGTGCTCCAGCGCGGCTACTCAGTGACGAGCAGGGCCGACGGCACGGTGGTCCGCGCCCCGGACGATGTAAAGTCCGGCGAGCCGATCGTGACGCGACTGGCGGAGGGACGCATCGAGAGCATCGTGGGGCAGAGCCTGGCCGCGCCGCTGCCGGGAGGGGCGCGGAGCGCTCGCCACAGCCGGCGCAAGAGGCCCGATGGTGACGGGCTCGAGGGAGGTCTGTTTGGTGCGGCTGAGTCACCGGGCTGACGTTGTCGCGAACGCGAAGGGTCCGCCCGTCAGCGCGACAGCGTGGCGAGCCACCGGAGGAGTTCGTCGGGTGGGCGCGGGTAGGTACGGCAGATGCTCCCGCTGCGAACCACCAGCGCGTTGCCCATCGTGAACAGGTCGAAGTGATCGAGCGGCTGGTCGCTTGCTGAGCGCAGCGTGACGCTGGCTACAGCCTTGGCCTCGCTCTCGCTCCCGCCCGGGAGCCCGATCGTGACGGCCTCCGCGCCGATGCGGGTGAAGAAGTTCAGAATCGCCTCCGACCCCACAGCGCTGGCAGAATCCTGCGTGATCGCGCCGGCACCGTCGAGCGACTCGAACCAGCGGCCCGCGAGGCTGTCCCTGGTGAGTTTGAGCGATCGAGCGGAGGGCGCCGTCGCCACGATCTCGATGACGCCGACGTCGGATGGGAGCGTGCGGGTCGCGGCCCTCATGACCAGGTTGGTCATCGGGGCCGTGAGTTTGGAGAGGGGCAGGGCCGAGACGGCAATGACCGTCGAGCCGCCGTCGGGCGATGCGAAGAGCGAAGTCCCTTCGGTGTCGGCGGCCTGCCCGAACAGCAGTTCGACCGTTCGCGTTGACGTCGTCGGTTTCTGAGAGACCGGATCGACCGCGCGGTCGTCGTACTCCAGCGTAAGAACGGCGGTCGGCTTGTCCAGCCCCGCGGTGCCCACAGTCGGCTGCGTTTGATCGTCGAAGAAACGCGTAATGGTGAGGTTGCCCAGCGTTGCGAGAACAGTCGCGACCGGTTCCCCTTCCGCAGGCGCGGTGATCGCCGGACTGCCGGGCACCGATCCCTGCGGGGCATTTGGCGTGGAAACAAACCACTGGCCGTCGCGGCGAGCGAGGGCGAACCCGGCCTTTCCGCCGCCGTCAGTAAAGGTGATGCGGGCGGCGTTTCTTGGATCGGCGGTGAGGGCGCTCGTGTCGCGCCAGGCGGATGGGCCGGGTGCAACAAGCACGCTGAGGAGTTCGTCGCTGACGATGGCCGGGCGCGGGGTCGGCGACGCGGGCGTTGCGATATCGGCCAGCACCTGCCCGCCCAGCGCACGCGGCGACAGCCGCAGCACGGAGTCACCGCCGGCCCCGTGGAGCGTAAGGGTGATAGGTGGCGGCGAATCAGGAAGCGGTCGAGCGCTCTGCGGGCTCGCAACACCCTTGGCTTCGTTGAGCATCCGCAGGAAGCCGCGCATGCGGGTGTCATCGATCGCGTAGCGGCGGGTTGAGCCCGGCGTGTTGCGCCAGAACCAGCGGTTGCCGGGGGGCAGCGCACGCTCGATGACCTGGGGCCCGGCGGGTGGGACGACCAGCGTAACGGCCGTGATCGCCGCGGTGTCGAGTGAGGGGGTGAAGATGCGATCGCCCTGCGCGATCGCTGCATGGGCACCAGATGCGCCTCCCCCCCCCACGGGCCCGAGCACGAAGTACGCGCCGATCGCCAGGAGCAACGTCAGGAGTAAGGCGGTGATGGCGGGACGCGTGGACATCGAACGAGGGTACGGGGGGTGAGGCCGTGGCCTCGGATTGTCTTTCGATCGCGCGAACCTCGGCGTCGTGGATGGCGAAGAATGGGTGATGGAGCAACCTATGCGCAGGCCGCTGATCGGGGTGACAGGGGATATCGAGCCGGTAGCCGGCAGCGCGACGGGCGCGTACCGGGTTCGCACCGGCGGCGCATACCTCGACGCGGTCGTGAAAGCCGGCGGCGTTCCGGTGGTCATGCACCCCGATGTAGGTCTGGCCACCGACTACGCGAAGCGCTTCGACGGGTTCCTGCTGACGGGCGGCAACGATCCCGACACGACCGCCTGGGGTGTGCCGATGCACCCAAAGGCCGTCGCTATGCACGCGCAGCGCCAGCGATTCGAGGTCGAGCTGCTCAAGGTGATCGACGCGACCGACGGCGGGAACACGCCAACCCTGGGCGTCTGCATGGGCATGCAGTTGATGGGCGTGCACCGCGCCGGCATCGGCGCGCTGGTGCAGCACCTTGGTGACGTCGTCCCCACGGCGGGCCAGCACGGCGGTGAGGGGCGCGACGCGGCTCACCCGATCACGGCGACGGCGGATTGGGCTCGGAGCGAACTGGCGACCATTACGCCCGACGCAAGCGTGACGAGCCATCACCACCAGGCCGTTGACGCCGCCGCGATCTCGCGGGGCAACAAGCTGCGCGTGCTGGCGCTCTGCAGCGACGGTGTGGTGGAGGCGTTCGACGACCCGGAGCGCCCGTTCTACGTCGGCGTGCAGTGGCACCCCGAGCGCACGCCGGATAGGGGACTGGGGCAGGGCGTGATCGATCGACTGGTTGAGGCCGCACGCAGACGAATGCCTAAGGCGCCTTGAAGCCAAGGTTCAGGTAGATCTCGCGCGTGGCGGTCGACTTGTTGAGCGTGTAAAAATGGATGCCGCGGACGTCCTTGTCGAGCAGGTCGCGTGCCTGTTCGGTGGCCCAGTGGATGCCGACGCGCCGCACCGCCTCGGGGTCGCCGCCGGTGCGGTTGATCGCCCGCAGAAGTGGCGCGGGGAAGCGGACACCCAGGGCCATGTCGGCCATCGCGTACATGCCCTTGACGCTGGTGACGGGCATGATCCCCGCGATGATCGGGACGCGGATGCCGGCGATCTCGCAGCGGTCGCGGAAGTCATCGAACTCGTCGTTATCGAAGAAGAGCTGGGTGACGATGTAGTCGGCGCCGGCGTCAACCTTGGCCTTGAGGTTGTCCATCTCTTTGACGCGGTTGGGCGTTCCCGGGTGCCCCTCTGGGAAGCCCGCCACGGAGATGCCGAAGCCGCGCTTGTCGGCGTGGCCTCCCTTCTTCGCGTTGAACGCCTTGATGTGCTTGACCAGGTCTGCGGCGTACCTGAACGCGTCCTGGGAGCGGTCGTAATCGACCTTGTCGCGCGGGACATCCCCACCGAGGGCCAGGATGTTCGAGATGCCCGCGCGCGCGTACTTCTCGAGGATCGAGTCGATCTCGAGCTCTTTGTGGCACACGCAGGTCAGGTGGGGCGTGGGGTCGAGGCTCGTTTGACGCTTGAGCCGCACAACCAGGTTGTTGGTGGCGTCGCGCGTTGACCCACCTGCGCCGTACGTCACGGAGACGAACGCGGGCTTGAGGGGCTCGAGCTCCTTGATGGCGTTGAAGAGCAGATCGGCCGACTCGGGGTTCTTGGGCGGGAAGAACTCGAACGAGAAGGTCGTCGCGTGCTTGGCGAAGATGTCGCTGATGTGCATGGCGGCGGCCTGGGTCTGTTGGAAGAGTGGGGATTCGGTAGGGGGTGCGGTAAGGTGGGTAAGGATCGGCGATCGAGGCCGGAAGCATTATATCCGTTTATCCGGATGAATGCGAGAGCGGGCATCCCTCGTGGCTTCTTCGCTCCCGGACGCCTTTGGGGGGCCAGAATCAGGCATGCGAGCAATCATCATCGGGGCATCTGCGGATCGGGCAAAGTTCGGAAACCGGGCTGTGCGTGCGTACCAGCGGCAGGGGTGGGAGGTGGTGGGGGTGAACCCGAATGCGGCGGGGACGGAAGTGGAGGGGGTGGCGGTGTATGAGACGGTTTCGGCCGTGCCGCGGGTGGAGGGGGGGTGGGACCGGGCGCTGTTTTACATACCGCCTCGGTATGGGGTGAACGCGGTGAGGCAGGTGGCGGAACGTGGGGACGTGGCGGAGTTGTGGCTGAACCCGGGGGCGGACGGGCCGGAGGTGATCGCGGAGGCTGAGCGGCTGGGGGTGCGGTATGTGCAGGCGTGCGCGATCATGGATGTGGGGCCGATGCCACGGTGAGAATACAAAGGCAGTTTTTTGATAACGTG
>JAUXUZ010000566.1 GCA_030680655.1 Phycisphaerales bacterium | reverse complement strand
GGGAGTAAACGCTCTCAAAGTGGCGATTTCAGTCGGATTTCGCCGCCTGAAAAGGGGAGATTCCGGAATTTTGGTGCCGGTTCGGCAATACACGCCTTTTCAGTGGAACCACATGTCCTTGACAATCGGATCGGAAGCTGTATCTTGTAGGTGTCCGCAGGCTGGATTCGGCAGTGTACGGGAAATCTGATTCGATCCGGACTCATGGAGCAGTCGCTCCGAAGTCATTCCCAAACCGTACACGGTAAAAACCGGTCCGCCCCGCAGTCAGGTGCGCAAGCATCGGTCAGGCGAGGCGAACCGATCCGCATTTCAGCCGACAACTCGAAGGCCCGCACGGGCGTGTCGATCGGCCTCCAGGTTGTTCCTGAGCGGCAGTCAAGATCGCTGCGCACGAGCAGGGCCAATCAGGCTGGCGGAAGCGAGCTCTCGCTTGTGGTCCGATGGTCCGTCGCGCGGCTGGTGCCGCGTGGGGTTGCATCATCTGTCGCAGCGTGCCCTCCCCCATCACAATCGATCTTGTCGTCGCCGCCTGAGCGTTTCGGCCGAGCGTCCGGGTGTTCCGGGTGCTCATCAAGAAGTCGCCGGGCAACGCCGCGTGGAACGTGGGGCCCGGCCTGTTTTAGGAGTGGTTTTTATGAAGAAGACTCGCGCATTTACGCTGATCGAACTGCTGGTCGTCATCGCGATTATCGCGCTGCTGGTCGGCATCCTGCTGCCCGCCCTCGCCAAGGCCCGCGCCTCGGCCCGCCAGATCAAGTGCGGCACGCAGGTCCGTAACGTCATCCAGGCCATGACGATCTTCGCTCAGGGCAACAAGGACAGCTACCCCGTCCCCCAGAACCTGGACGTCAACAATCAGACCGTCGCTGTCGGCACCGCCGGCAACGCCGCTACCCAGGGCAACAAGAACAACACCGGCAACGCCCTGTCGGTGCTGATCTTCAACAGCAGCATCAGCCCCGAGATCTGCGTCTCCCCCAGCGAGACCAACAGCAACATCAAGGTTGACGCCGGCTACCAGAACTCCAACCCCACCCTCGCCGCCAACGCCGCCAACGCCATCTGGGACCCGGGCTTCTCGGGCTACCCCGGTGACACCTCCGGCGGCCCTCAGCAGCGCCGTGACACGACCTCGGGTGGCAACAGCTACGCCGGGCTCGTCTTCAACTTCGGCAACCGCATGAGCAAGTGGAGCAACACGTTCAACGCCACCGAGGCCGTCTTCGGCAACCGCGGCGCAACGTACATCGCTTCCACCGATCAGGGTGCACCGCCCGCGGCCGGCTGGACGCTCCTCACCGGCGCGACCGGCACCCAGAGCAACACGCTTGCCATCCACGGCGGCCGTACCACCTGGGAAGGCAACATCGGCTACAACGACAACCACGTCAACTTCGAGACCCGTCCTGATCCCACCGAGATCACCTACACCCGTCCCACCGGCACCCCCCGTGTCGTGCCGGACAACTTCTTCGTCGA